>DASZEI010000334.1:0-18163 GCA_035940975.1 Jatrophihabitans sp.
CCGTGACGAACCGGATCATGGCGCTCGACCCGCGTACCGGTGAGGTGACCCGGCGGATCCCGTGCGCCGGCGTCCGCGGCGATCTGACCACCCTGGACGGCTACCTGATCCAGGTGGTGGGCGAGGACATGACGTTGCGGGTCATCGACCCCGACACCGAGGCCACCGTGCTGGAGGTGCCCAACCCCCGGCCCGGCCACCTGCTGTGCGGCCTGGAAGCCACCCACGGCGGCCTGTGGCTGGGATTCGAGGATCTTCGGGTGATGGATCTGCGCCGCGGCGGTGGCAGCGGGCTGATCGACTGCCTGCCGATCGCGCACCCGGTGACCGGCCTGACGGTGTCCGACCGCTACCTGTTCTATGCCGATCGGCGCGGCGGCGTGATCAACGTGATCGACCTGGCGCTGCGGCGCGAGGTCGCGGCTATCGACGTCAACGGCAACCCGACGGGAATCACCTGGGACGGCAGCCAGATCTGGTACTGCGACTACACCACCCTGCAGTTGCGAGCCATCGAGGTACCCGGGATCCTCACGTGGTAGCCGCGCTCGTCACCCCAGCACGCCGGGTCGGCGTCGGCTCGACAGCGATGGCAACACCCGGCCGGATCCAGGTCGCGGTGCGAGCCGTCCGGTTACTGATCCTGATCCTGGCCTGGGTGCCGCCGACCGCGCTGGCCGGCCTGGGGCTCGTTCTCCTCAAGGGCCGCGCGGCGGCGGCGCGGCATGTCTGGCGGCAGCTGACCATACTGCTGGAACGGCTGGGGCCGGCGTTCGTCAAGGCCGGCCAGGTGGTCGCGACCCGGCGCGACCTGCTGCCGGGGGTGGCCTGCGACCAGCTTTCGGCGCTTCAGGAATCATCGTCGCCGATGAGCACTACCCAGGCGCGCCGGGCGCTGGAAAACGCCTTCGGCACCAGGCTGGACGAGATCTTCGAGCGGGTCGACTTCGGGGCGGTGGCCACCGGGAGCGTGGCGTGCGTGTATCGAGCCCGGTTGTCCACCGGTGGCGACGTGGCGTTGAAGCTGCGCCGGCCCGGAATCGAGACGAGCATGGCGCTCGACCTGCGGCTGATCCGGGCCGGGGCGAGCTGGGTGGCCAAGCTGCCGCCGATGCGAGGCATTCCGGTGATCCCGGTCGTCGAGCACGCCTGCGCGGCGGTGTTCGGGCAGCTGGACTTCGACCGGGAGGCAGAGAGCCTGTGCCTGCTGCGGGAGAACCTGGCCACGGTGCCAAGGGTCTGGGTACCGAAGGTGCGCAAGGATCTGTCGGTGCGCTCGTGCATCGTGATGGAATTCCTCGATGGCCTCGAACTCGACGTCGCCCAACGGTGCTCGGTGGCGACCAGGCGGCGATTCGCGGCCTCCGCCCTCACCGCCATCTACCACATGCTGTTCGTCGATGGCTTCGTGCACTGCGACATGCATCCTGGCAATCTGTACTTCACCGAGAGCGGCCATGTGGTCGTTCTCGATGCCGGATTCAGCGTCCGGCTGACCGATCGGTTGCGCCGGCTGTTCGCCGACTTCTTCCTGAACATGGCGTTGGGCCAGGGAATCCGGTGTGCCCAGATCGTGATCGAGAGCGCCGAGGAGGCCGGTCCGGGCGCCGACATCGACGGGTTCACCGTGCGGATGGCCGACCTGGTCGAGCGCAATCACCGGGTGCCGGCCAAGGAGTTCAGCCTGATGAGGTTCGCCACCGAGATGTTCGACCTGCAGCGCAGGCACGGCGTGCATGCCGCGCCGGAGCTGATCTTTCCCTTGCTCTCACTCCTGGTGATCGAGGGCACCATCCGGGACCTGGATCCGGACGTGGACTTCCAGGAGGTCGCCCGGCCGATGTTGATGCAGGGCACGTTCGCCCGGCGATGAGCCCCCGATCACGGTCGGTATCATGCGCCGAGAAGGGAAGTGGTGACGATGAATGATCTACACCTGTCCAGCGTGCCGACGGTGAACGCGGGCATGCTCATCCGCCGGCCGCCCGAGTCGGTGTTCCAGGCGTTCGCCGACCCGGCGATCACCACCCGGTTCTGGTTCACCAAGAGCAGCGGCAAGCTCGAGCCCGGCGCCAAGGTCCGGTGGGACTGGGAGATGTACGGCGCCTCGGCGAAGGTGACGGTCAAGGAATTCGAGGAGAATCGCCGGATCGTCTTCGACTGGGGTTCGGAGGAATCGAGCACCACCGTCGAGCTCCGGTTCATTCCGTTCCACGACGACACCTACCTGCAAGTCACCGAGAACGGATTCACCGGCTCGGGCGACGAGGTCGTGGCCCGCGTCGCCGACTCCACCGGCGGCTTCACGATGACGCTGTCCGCGGCCAAGGCGCTGCTCGAGCATGACGTGGTGTTGACGGTGGTTGCGGACAAGGCCCCGCCCGGCCTCGAGCTCTGACAGGCTGCCACTCAGCCTCTTGTTTGCTTGAACATCCGGTAGTAAAAAGATGGCATGACGACCATCACCACCTTCAGCACCGAAGTCGAGACCTTCGCCGAGCTCCAGGACGACTTCCTGGCGTTGACCGATCGGATCGTCTGGTGCACGGTGGCGACCGTGGACCGGCAGCAACGACCGCGGACCCGGATCCTCCACGTTGCCTGGGAGATCGACGGCGACCGTCCGGTCGGGCGGGTCACCACCAGGAGAACGCCGGTGAAGACCGATCACCTGGCTCGCAACAACTTCGTCTCGTGCTCGTACTGGACCGCCCAGCATGACGTGGTCTTCGCGGACTGCCAGGCGTCCTGGGTCGATGACCAGGAGGCCAAGGAGCGGGCCTGGAACGTGATGGCGCCCAAGGCCGTGCGCTTGGGTTACGACCCTTACGCGGCCTGGCCGGGCGGTCCGACCGACCCCACCTTCTGCGTCCTGCGGTTCGACCCCTGGCGGGTCCAGGTCACCCTTGCCGATCTAGGGGCTGGGCAGACCATCCACTCGTCCCGGGTCTGGCACGCCTGACGGCGTATCGAGCTCTTGCAGAATACTATTGTTTTATATAGTCTATGCGAGTGCTCGGGGCGTTTCCGAGCACCGCCCGGCGCCGGTTCGCCAGGAGCGGCGCTCAGGTTGTCTCACAGCCGATCAGGCTACCGAGCCACGGAGGAGTAGAAATGACCACGCCCGCTGAAAACAAAGCCCTCGTTCAGCGCTTCTTCGACGAAGTCGTCAACCAGCGCAACATCGGGGCTATCGGGGATTTCGTCGCGGCCGGCGGTAACACGTGCGGCGGCAGGTTGTACCAGGACATCGTGAGCGATCCCGAGGTGGCGCGCCTGACAGACGTCAGCACGCAGACGCGCGAGCGGCTGGTTCCGGAAGTGTCGCAAGAAGCTCGCGGCGGCGAGCGCCGCGGCGGTCATGACACGCCCGACGACGCTTCGAACGTGGACGCCTGGCGGGACTTCACCGAACACGTCCTGTCGGCCTTCCCCGACATGCGGGTCGAGATCGAGTCCATGGTGGCCGAGGATGACGTGGTCGCGGTGCGCTGGAAGGCACGCGGCACGCACGCCGGCGAGTTCCTCGGCACGCCCGCCACCGGCCGGGTGGTTCCGATGAGCAACGTCGATCACTTCACCATCCGGGACGGCAAGATCACCGCGGTGGTCTCGAACCCCGACGCCGCCGGCGTGCTGCACGCGCTGGGGCACCTGCCCACCACGCCGCTGGCCCGGGCCCTGGGCATGCCGGGCGACCAGGAACCGCGCATCGGGCGGCCCCGGTAAACGGCCCACGGCCGGTGCTGAACGCACCGGCCGGATGGGTCGGGATCTTTTGAATAAAGGGAGGAACGGCGTGACGAGCACCATGCGGGCACCCACGGTGGCGGCCGGTGGGCTGCCCGTACTGGGCCACGCGCTGGAGATGAAGCGGCGGCCTGGCGAGTTTCTGCTCTCGCTGCAGTCGGGCGATCCCGTCGTCCGACTGCGGCTGGGCCGAACTCCGGTGTTCGTCGTCAACGACCCGGCCCTGATCCGCCAGTTGCTGCTCGATCCCGCGACGTTCGGCAGGGGCGGCCCCATCACCGATCGGTTCCGGCAACTGTTCGGCAACGGGCTGGGAATCTCGGACGGGGACCTGCACCGGCGGCAACGGTCGCTGCTCACCCCCGCCTTCAACCATGCCCACACTGCCGGCTACGCCACGATCATGAGCGACGTCGCGCGTGAGATGACCCAGCACTGGCAGGACGGCCAGGTCGTGCGGGTGGAAAAGGACATGGATGTTCTCGCGCTGACCGTGGTGACCCGGGTGATCTTCGCCGACGAGATCGAGCTGGACCGGGCGCGATTCATGGCAGAGACGGCCGTGGTGCTCGGCGGGCTGTTCCGGAAGGTCGCCGACACGACCGGGGTGCTGACCCGGCTGCCGACGCCGGCCAACCGCCGCTACGCCAGGGCGGCCGAGTACCTGCACGCGACGATCAACGACGTGATCGAGCAGTACCGGGTGCACGGCGTGGACCACGGCGACCTGCTGTCGACGATGATGCACGCCGTGGACGGCGACGGCCGGCCCGCGATGACCGATCAGCAGTTGCACGACGAGGTGTTGACGCTCTTCATCGGAGGAAGCAACACCATTGCCAACACCCTGGCCTGGGCATGCCACGAGCTGGCTACCCATCCCGACGTCGAGAAGCAGCTGCACGCCGAGGTCGACGAGGTGCTCGCCGGCCGTCCTGCCGAGTTCGCCGATGTCGCCCGCTTGGACTACACCCGGAGGGTGATCAGCGAGACCCTGCGGGTGCGTACCCAGGGACTGTTCCTGGCCAAGGTCACCACCAGGGATACCGAATTCGGCGGGTACGCCATTCCGGCCGGCGCCACCGTGATCTACAGCGCCCACGGCCTGAACCACAATCCGACGATCCACTCCGACCCGGAGCGCTTCGACCCCGATCGCTGGCTGCCCGAGCGGGCCAAGAGCATTCCGAAGGGCGCCTTCATGCCGTTCGGAATGGGCGCGCACAGCTGCATCGCCGAGGGTTTCGCCTGGACCGAAATGGTGATCTCGCTGGCCACCGTTGCCGCCAACTGGCAGCTCGAGTCGGTGCCGGGGCACCAGCCACGACCCAAGCCGGCGATCACCATGCCGGTGGACGCGCTTCCCATGACCGCCACGCGCCGCGGCCCGCAGCTGAGCCGGCTCCGCAGTTCATCAGCTTCCGGAAAGGGTTAACGATGTCGATCGACCTCCAAGAACGCCGCCGTCCGAGTGACAGTGATCTCCCGGTCCGCAGGGTCTTCCAACCGACCGACCTGCAGCTGCGCAAGCTGGTCAAGGTGTTCGCCTCGTTCGACACCGATGCCGACGGCGTCATCGACGTGCTGGACTTCACCGGTATGGCGCAGGTCTACTGCGAGGCCTACGGCATCGCACCCCGCAGCCAGAGCTGGCGCAAGATCCACCAGTGCGCCCAGGTGATGTGGCGGGCCGTCGAGCAGCGGACCGGGTCGCTCAATCCTGCCAAGCTCACCAGGCAGGAATGGATCTCCTGGATGGGCAGTCACGAGTACGACGACTACGTCACCCAGGCGGCGATCCCGTTCAGCTTGATGGCTTTCTGGCTGGCCGACGCCGACCACGACGGCCGGTGCGACGTCGATGAGATGATGGCCGCACAGCGCCGGTCGGGAATGAGCGAGGACGAGATCCGCCGGTCATTCGACCTGCTGGACACCGACGGCGACGGCTACGTCACCACCGAGGATTTCGCCCAGGCGCTGGAGGAGTTCTACTTCAGCGACGACCCGGACGCGCCGGGCAACTCCATCGCCGGCGACCTCTAGATAGGTTCGCACAGGGTTCCAGGGGCCCCTGGTTCCCGCGGACCTCAGGCGTTCCAGGCCTGGGGCCCGGGCCCGCCGTTGCCGATCGGCGGGAACAACTCCTCGAGCCGGCTGAGTTCGTCCACCGACAGGCCGGCCGTGAGGGCTGCCAGCGCGCTGTCGAGCTGGTCGGCGGTCCGGGGGCCGATCACCAGCGCGGTCACGCCCGGCCGGGAGGCCAGCCAGGCAAGGGCGACCTCGGCCGGCTCCCGCCCGAGGTCGGCACAGAACCGCTCGTACGCCACGATCGCCGGACGGTGCCGCTCGAGCGCGGTCGCCGACCTGCCCTGCGCCGACTTCACGGCGGTTCCCGCGCGCAGCTTGGCCAGCACGCCGCTGAGCAGGCCACCGTGCAGCGGTGACCAGACCAGCACGCCGATGCCGTACGCGCGCGCCGCCGGGATCACCTCCAACTCGGCGTGCCGGGTCACCAGGTTGTACACGCACTGCTCGGACACGATCCCGAGGAAGTGCCGGCGGGCGGCCGCCTCCTGAGCGGCGGCCAGGTTCCAGCCGGCGAAGTTCGAGGAGCCCACGTAGCGGACCTTGCCCTGGCTCACCAGCAGCTCCATGGCCTGCCAGAGCTCGTCCCAGCCGACGCTCGGATCCACCCGGTGCATCTGGTACAGGTCGATCCAGTCGGTCCGGAGCCTGCGCAGCGATGCCTCGCAGGCGGCCACCACATGCCTGGCGGAGAGGCCGCCCTGGTTGCGGCCAGGTGCCATCTCGTTGCCGACCTTGGTAGCCAGCACCACCTCCTCGCGCCGGCCCGGCCGGGCCGCGAGCCACCTGCCGATCATTTCCTCGGTATGGCCCTTGTGCACCCGCCAGCCGTACATGTTCGCCGTGTCCACGACGTTGATCCCCCGCGCCAGCGCGTGATCGAGCAGCCGGCCGGCCTCCGGCTCCTCCACCCGGCCGCCGAAGTTCACCGTGCCGAGGATCAGCCTGCTGACCTCGAGACCGGTTCGGCCCAGATGGGTGTAGAGCCAATCCTGCGCTGCCGATTCCTGCGTTGCCGATTCCCCGGATGCCGATTCCGGCGCTGCCGATTCCCCGGATGCCGAGTCTCGCGCTGCCGATCCCGGCGCTGCCATGCTCACTCAGCCTCGACCGGGCTCGGGGACGTGCGGGTCGCGACGAGCTGCCAGAACCGGGCGGTACGCCAGTAGGGCTCGCGGTCGCACAGTGCCAGTTCCAGGCGTTCGAGGTCGGCGAAGAACCCAGGCGCGGCCTTCTTCTCGTTGTCAGCGATCAGGTCCATCACGCAGCGGATTCCGAACCGGTCGCTGACCCGGCAGCCGCACATCGCCAGCAGGTCCTCCACGTCCCGCGGGTCCAGCCGGCGCATGTCGTGCTCGAACGTCACCGAACGCACGGTCGGGGCGTCCAGGACGGCCAGGGCGGCAACCGGGTCCAGATCGCGGACCGCGGCGGCGAGGACGTCCATCGCCGGGTTCGGTGCCATCAGCGAGAGCAGCCCGCCGATCCGCACCGTCCCGACCAGGCAGCGAACGATGTCCCCCCCGCCGCTGAGGTAGTGCAGCACGTTGTGGCAGAGCACCAGGTCGAAGCCCGGTTGCCCGGCAGCACCGAGAAAGCCGGGCTCGGCCAGCCGCCCCACATCGCCCAGCACCGTGCGGACCCGGCCGGTCACACCGGCCTCGGCCGCGGCGGCCGCGGCCCGCGCGAGCAACGGCTCGGAGTGATCGAGGATGGTCACCAGGTGGCCCTGCTCGGCCAGCCGCACGCTGTCGGCGCCGTCGCCGCCACCGACGTCGAGCACCTGGCACCCGCTACCGAGCGGCTGGAGAACGCGATCGAGGGTGTGTGCGGCCAGCCGGTACCGCAGCCGGCCCCAGGGACTGGCCTGCCACTCACGCCAGCTCGTCGCGTGCTGGTCGAAGGTCTGCGGCCGGGCATTGCCCGACCCGCTCATCGCGACACCGCCGACACGTCGAACCGTTCCACCCGCAGCGCCGGCATCGCGACCCGGCTGAGGTTGTCCCCCCATTCGCGCGGCAACGTCGGCTCGGTCCGGCCGACTTCGCTCACCCGGCTGAGCAGTTCGACCGGGCTCTCGTTGAAGCGGAAATCGGGCAGCATGGCTACCACCTCACCATGCTCGACCAGGTACACCCCGTCCCGGGTCAGGCCGGTGAGCAACAGCCGCTGGGCATCGACCTCGCGCAGGTACCAGAGCGAGGTCACCAGCAGCGCCCGTTCGGTACCCGCGATCAGCTCCGCCAGCGTCGCGCCGTCCTGGCCGCCTTCCAACACCAGGTTGGCTATCTCGGCAGTGGGCTGCTGCCCGGTCAGCCGCGCGGTCTCCCGGGTCTGAACCAGCGCCGTCAGCACGCCGTCGGCGATCCAGCGGGTGGGGAGCAGCCGCAGGCCGTTGTCCAGCACGGACGTCCGGTCCTCGGATGCCCGGGCGAGCAGGACGGGCGCGCACCCCAGCCCGGGTTCGTCCGGGTCACTGCGCAGGGTCAGGCCAGCGGGGCCGAGCCGGTCACCCAGCCGGGTGCGGCCGCCGGAGCGGGAGAAGGGCCCCTGGCCACTGATCGCTTCCCTGGCCCCGGCCGCCCGGTACAGCTGCAGCATCAGGTCCGCGACGCACGCCGGCGACAGCAGTACCTGGTACTTGCCCGGCCGGAGTTCGGCACGCCGGCAGGTCCAGCGCAGTTGCCGATCCAGGCGCGCCCGAAGCGATGCCACATCCAGGTCGGCGATGCAGGCCGTGCTCACCCCGCCCCAAGCCGAGGCTGAGCCGTCGGCGCGGGCGGCGACCAGGTCGAGCACTCCGGCCGGCTGCTGGTGCCGCAACCGCAGGCCGGTGGAGGAGGCCAGGTAGGTGGTGCTGACCTGCTGCTCGGCGTAGCCGGACAGCCGCGAGCCGCCCGCATCGTCCTCGATGGCGGCCCGCATCCGGGTGGCGAAGCCGGCGAGCACCCCGGCCTCGGTCTCGGCCGGCGGCTGTGCCCAGTCCTCGGCCGCGGGACCGGAGACCAGGGGCTGCGCCTGCTCGGCACCTTCGCCGCCGGCGGCGTGCCTCGCCTCGGCCACCAGGTCGTCGAGGCAGTCGTCGTCGAGTGCGCCCGAGCGCGACACCACCCCGGCGGACGAGCCGCGCACGCACACCACGGTGAGCCGCCGGGACCGGGCCAGGCCGGTGGCCGTCAGCGAGTCGCCGGCCCACCGGACGTGCACCGCGGCCAGCTCTTCCACGAGCGCCAGGCAACCGTCACAGTCGGCGGCCCGCCGCAGCGCCCGGATCGCCAGCTCCGGTGGGCTTCTCACAGCCCGTCCTCCGCGCCGGCCCGCACCACCCGGACGCCGCTGAACACCGCGGCCGGACAGCCGTGGCTCGCCGCGGACGCCTGCACCGGCTGCCCCTTGCCGCACAGGTCCGCGCCGAACAGCCCGTACGTGCCGGGGCCACCCAGCGCGGCCAGGGCGCCCCAGAACTCGGTGGTCCGGCCCTGGTAGGCGACGCCGCTCAGCTGGCCGTCCAGCCGGCCGGAACGGATTCGGTAGCAGCGCTGCGCGGTGAACTGGAAGTGCTCGCGCCGCGGATCGATGGACCAGCTGTTCGCCCCGGCCAGGTAGATGCCGTCGGGCACTGCCGAGATCAGTCCGGCGACGTCCGGACCGGTGGGCGCGGCCCGCAGCGACACGTTCGGCATCCGGGCCAGCGGCGGGTACTCGGCCGACTCGGCGAAGCTGCAGCCGGTGGACCTGGACGCTCCGGTGAGCGCGGCGGTGCGCCGGTCGGTCTGCAGGCCGGTCAGCACCCCGTCCCGCACCAGCTCCCACGACTGCGCCGCCACACCCTCGTCGTCGACGCCGATGGTGGCCAGCCCGTGATCGGTGGTGCGGTCTGCCGTCACGTTCATCAGCGGGGAACCGAACCGCAGGGTCCCGGCCCCGTCGGGCGGCACGAACGTCGTTCCGGCATAGGACGCCTCGTAGCCGAGGGCGCGGTCGAGTTCAGTGGCGTGACCGACGGTCTCGTGAATGGTCAGCCACAGGTTCGAGGAGTCGATGACCAGGTCGTAGTTGCCGGCCCGCACCGGCCGGGCGCGCGACTTGGCGGCAAGCTCGTCCGGCAGCGCGGCGAGCTCGGCGTCCCAGTCCCAGCCCGACCCGGTCAGGTACTCCCAGCCACGCCCGGCAGGCGGGCCGGACGTCCGCAACGACTGGGTCTCGCCCTCCGGGACGCCGCCGAAGGCGATCACCATCGGATGGACCCGGACGCGCTGCTGGGTCGCCCTGGTCCCCGCGGTGTCGGCGTAGAAGCGGTTCTCCCGTACCGCGGTGAACAGTGCCAGGACGTGCTGGACGGCCGGCGCGGCTAGCAACCGGTGGCTCCAGCTCGCAAGCAGGGCGACCCGCTCCCCCTCCGGGACGTCGAACGGGTCGATGTCGTAGGAGGAAACCCACACCGCCCGCGGATGGACGGCTTCGCCGGCAAGGATCACCGGCGAGCGCCGGAGCGGGCGGCAGGCACGGGCCACCGCGACCGCTTGCTCTGCTGCCCGGGCCGCGGCAGCGGTGCTGAGATCCATGGTGGCGGCGTACCCCCAGGCGCCGTCGTGCACCAGGCGGACTCCGAGCCCGGTGTCCACCGAGTCGGTGGCGGCCTGCACGATCCCGTCGCGGAGGCGAAGCCGTCCGGTACGGGTGCGCAGGATCCGGACGGAGGCGTCGTCGGCTCCCAGTTCGTCGGCGCGGGTGAGTGCCGCGTTCGCCAGCCCCTCCAGCGGAAGCGCCAGGAACGAGGGGTCGACGGCGTGCCGCATGGGCGCTAGATCAGCACGTCAGCAAGGTCGATCGCCCGCAGCGCCCGCGCCCCGAAGTCGCAGTACCACACCCGCTCGCCGTCCCAGGTCAGCCCGGTCGGGTGGCCCTGGACCTCGGTGGAGGCGATGTGCGCGCCGGTCCTGGCTTCGATCGCGTGCAGCATCGCGGTGTTGAACTCGCCGAACAGGACGATCCCGTCGGCATAGGTGAGGCCCGACGGCCCGGATCCCGGCACCGGGTACTCCCGCCGGATGGTCATGGACGGGTAGTCCCTGAGCTGGACGACGTTCGGCTCGCGCAGCACCAGCCACAGCCCCTCGGGGCCGAACTCGACGCCGGTCACCCTGCCGTTGGCGGGAAGGATCTTCCTGCGGCCGGTGACGTTTCCGGTTTCGGGGTCGACGAGCAGCAGGAGCTTGGGCCGGCCGCCGACCTGGCAGAGCATCGATCCGTCGAAGGCCAGGTCGGCCCGCACCTCGTCACAGTCGAACGTCCGGGTGACCGAGCCGTTGGTGGGATCGATCCGGTAGATCTTGGCCGCCTCCTGGTCGGAGTGCCACAGCCAGCTACCGTCCCAGGTGAGCCCGCAGAGGTATCTGCCGGGCGCCGGTAACCGGCGAGCACCGGCGAACGCCTCCTTGCCGCCCGGGACGCTCACGCCGCTGCCCCCGCTTCCTGCCAGCTTCGTTCGGCTCAGCCTTGCCGGCTAGCGTAGCGAGGAGCTAGTGGTAATTCAATGGTCGTCGGACTGCCGCTGACGCCCGGCTTGGCGGTTCATCGCTAATCCTTGCTGGTTTGCTTGGGTTATTCGACAAGGGTGGCCGAAGCCGCCGTAGAGCGCTACCCAGCAATACTATAGGATCACAAAGTATGAGGCGGGGCGAGTGCGGATGCCGGGCAGGTCTGCGATGAGCAGCCCGGCGGCCTCCAACCTGAGCACGAACCTGAGCACCGACTTGATCGCCGCCGCCCAGCGCTGCCGGGATCGCGAGGTGCGCGGGGCGGGCTGGCCGCCGGTGGACGTGGCCCGGCTGGCCGAGCTCACCGTGCGGGTCGACGAGCGCTTCTGCCGCGAGGTGGCAGACCGGTACGAGCGTGCCCCCCGGCTGGCCTACGACGGGGCCCTCGAGGCCCGCTACGACCAGGTCAAGCAGGAGTGCCGCCGGCAGTATGAGGATGTGCTCGAGGCCGGCATCACCGTCGAGCCATGGCTGAGTCCCGGTCCGCCGTATCGCGACTCGACCGAACTCGTCCGGCTGGTCCGCGAGACCAGGACTATCCGGGTGCTGCTCACCCGCGACGAGCACGGGCCGCCCGGCCGGGCCGGCTTCCACCCGCTGCGTGAACCATCGGGCGTCACGGCGGCAGGGATGGACCTGCTCTACAACGACCTGCTCCGGACGGTCCACGACCTGTTCGGGCACGTGATGTTCGCGGCCGGCTTCGGGCTGGCGGGCGAGCTCAAGGCGGCGTACTGCCATCTGGCCCTGCACTCCGAGGACGCCAGGGCCGTGCTGTTCAACGAACAGGTCGCCCAGATCTGCTGGTTCTACTTCGGCCCGCACCTGCGCGACGACGCCGGCCGGCTGCGCGGGCCGGGCGAGCAGGGTTATCTCCCACCGCGGGCGCGGCCGTACCCCGAACAGAAGGTGTTTCCACCGGACTCCGCAGAGCTGGAGGCATTCCGGCGGATGTTCTCCCTGAGGCAGGCATCATGAGCCAGACGACAGTGCGCGCGGACTCCGTCTCGACGCTGCTCCCGGACTCGATCAGGCGGGACTTCCCGATCCTGTCGAGAGTCGAGCCCGGCGGCGTTCCGCTTGCCTACCTCGACAATGCGGCGACCACCCAGAAGCCGTGGCCGGTGCTCGATGCCATGACCGAGTACTACACCACCGGCAACAGCAATGTGGGGCGCGGCTACTACCGGCTCAGCATGGAGTCCACGGCTCGGCTGGAACAGGCGCGGCTCGTGGTGCAGGCGGCGATCGGTGCCGGGTCGCCGCACGAGGTGGTGTTCACCGGCGGCACCACCGACGCCGTGAACCTGCTCGCCGACACCCTCGGGCGGCGGCGGGTGAGCACCGGTGACCGGGTCGTCGTCACCGGCATGGAGCACAACAGCAACCTGCTGCCATGGCGCCGGCTGTGCGAGACGGTGGGCGCCGAGTTGGTGGTGGTGCCGGTGAGCGCGGCCGGCCGGGTGGAGCTGTCCGACTTCGAGGCGGTGCTGGGTCCCGACGTGCCGGTGGCGGCCGTCTCGCACGTCTCCAACGTGCTGGGCACGGTGAACCCGATCCGCGAGATGGCAGCGGCCGCCCACCGGCACGGCACCGTGCTGGTGGTGGACGGCGCGCAGGCCGTGCCGCACCGGCCGGTCGACGTTGCCGACCTGGGCGCCGACTTCTATTGCTTCTCCGGGCACAAGGTCTACGGCCCGATGGGGATCGGAGTTCTTTACGGCCGCGGCGAACTGCTGTCGGGCCTGCCGCCGTACCAGGTCGGCGGCGGCACCGTGAAGGGTGTCAGCTTCGACCAGCCCGTCGACTACGTCGCGGTACCCGAGCGGCTGGAGGCCGGCACACCGAACGTCGCCGGCGCGGTCGGCCTGGCCGCCGCCCTCGGCTACCTGGAGGGGCTCGGCTGGGATGCGGTCCGGCGGCACGACGAGCACCTGGTCCGCGGCCTCGTCGACGCGGTGGCCGACCTGGACCGGGTGCGGGTGGTCGGCGATCCTGCCGACCAGCCGAGCGGCATCGTCTCCGTCGTCGTCGACGGAATCCACCCCTACGACGTCGGGGGGCACCTGGACCGGCTCGGCATCGCGGTCCGCTGCGGCGTGCACTGCGCCAGCACGTTCCTCGACGGTCTGGGGCTGCTCGGAACGGTGCGGATCTCGCTGGCGGTGTACAACACCGAAGCCGAGATCGAGCGGCTGCTGCAGGCGCTCGCGACCGTGCAACCGGGCGTCTGGACCGCCGAGCATCCGACCACACGCTTTCTCTAGCTGGGGAGTTCCTGCCATGACCGGAACGGTGATCGACGTCCGCGCTGTCCGAGACCAGCAGCGCGCCGTCTGGGACCACGTCAGCCAGGGCTGGCGACGCTGGCAGCCCGACTTCGAGCGTGGCGCGGCTTCGGTGACGGCGCGGTTGCTCGCCCTGGCCGGGATCGGCCCCGGCCTGTCGGTGCTCGACATCGGCTCGGGTATCGGCGAGCCGGCGCTGTCCGCGGCCCGCGCGGTCGGCCCCACCGGCAAGGTGACGGGGATCGACCTGTCGGCGGGGATGATCGCCGCGGCCCGCGACGCGGCGGCGGAACTGGCCAACGTCGAGTTCCTGGTCGGCGACCTGGAGACCGCGCAACTGGCGGCCGGGTCCTTCGACGCCGCGCTCAGCCGCTGGGCCCTGATGTTCGCGGCCGACCGGTCCGAGCTGCTCCGGGCGGCCGCCGCTGTGCTCAAGCCCGGCGGGGTGCTGGCCGCCGCGGTCTGGGGCCAGCCGCAGGACGTGCCGATCATCAGCCTGGGCTTCCGGGTGATCTCGGAGCAGCTGGGGCTGCCGGCGCCGCCTCCGGGCCCCGGGCCGTTCTCGATGTCGGATCCGCAGGCGCTGCGGGCCGACTTCGAGCAGGCCGGCTTCGCCGAGGTCGAGGTCAGCGACGTCGTGGCCGGCTTCCGCTTCGACTCCGTCGAGGACTTCGCCCGCTTCTCCCGCGACGTGCTGCCACCGGGGATGAAGCAGCGGATCCTCGAGCAGCGCGGCTCGATCGAGGATGCCGGCGTGTGGAACGCCGTCGCCGCCGCGGCGCGGGAGTACCAGCGGGCCGATGGCACGGTGTCGTTGCCGTCGCTGAGCCGGTGCGTCCGGGCGGTGGCCGGAGGTGCGGCATGAGGTTCGACACGCTGCTCGTGCAGTCCGCGCAGCGCCCGGCCTCCGGTGCCGGAGACGCGGTGCCGCCGATCCACCTCGCGGCGACCTACGAGCGAAACGCCCAGGATCCACAGCGTTACTTCTACGGGCGGGGTGAGAACCCGACTCGGGAGGAACTCGAGGAGTGCCTCGCCGCGCTGGAGGATGCCGGCTTCGCCACCGTGTTCTCCTCCGGGCAGGCAGCGGCGGCCGCGGTGCTGTCCCTGCTGTCGCCCGGGCAGCGGGTGGTGGCCTGTGACGATGTATACAGCGGCACCGACGCCCTGCTCGCGCTGGCCGCGGGTGCCGGCGTCGAGGTCGACCGGGTGGACCTGTCCGATCCGGCCAGTGCCGCCGACGCGCTCGGCTCCGGCAGCGGCCCCGATCTGGTGTGGATCGAGACGCCAACCAACCCGCTGCTCAAGATCGTCGACCTGGAGCTGGTGTGCCGGCTGGCCCATGATCGAGGCGCGCTGGTGGTGGTCGACAACACCCTCGCCAGCCCCGCGCTGCAGCAGCCGTTGCGATGGGCCGACATCAGCCTGTACAGCACGACCAAATCCATCTCCGGGCACCTGGACGTACTGGGTGGCGCGCTGGTCTATTCCGACGAGCGCCTGCACGGGCCGCTCAGAACCCACCGCAACGTCGTCGGGAGCGTGCCGGGCGCGCTGGACTGCTACCTGGTCCGGCGCGGCCTCAAAACGCTCTCGCTCAGGCTCGCCCGCCAGGTCTCCTCCACCGCGGCCGTGCTGGCAGCGCTGCAGGACGAGCCGGCGGTGGCCGCCATCCACTACCCCGGGCTGGCCGGGCATCCCGGGCACCAGGTCGCGGCCCGGCAGATGTCGGCGTTCGGATCGATCATCAGCTTCGAATACCTCGGCGATCACACCAAGTTGCTGGAACAGGTACGGGTGTTCGCGGCCGCGGTCAGCCTGGGCGGCGTCCAGTCGCTGATCGAATGCCCGGCCTCGATGAGCCACGCCGCGATCGGCAGGCAGGCGCTGCTGGCCAGGGGCGTGACCGAGCACCTGGTCCGGCTCTCGATCGGCATCGAGGATCCCCTCGACCTGATCGCCGACCTGCGCTCAGCCCTGCGGGCAGGCTGAGATGCTGCCGACCGACGCGCGCCCGGTGTTGCTCGACGGAGGCACCGCGACCGAACTGCAGCGAGCCGGAGTGCCGATGACCGCACCCTGGTGGACCAGCGCCGCCCTGTTGACCGAGCAGCGGCGGCAGCTGTTGCGCGCCGTGCACGCGGGCTACCTCAGAGCCGGTGCCCAGGTGCTGACGGCCAACACGTTCCGCTGCAACCTGCGTGCCATGCGCGCAGCCGGCCTCGACGCCGCCGGACCGAGCTGGCTGGTACAGGCAGCCGTCGGGGTGGCGATGGCGGCGCGGAACGACGCCGGTCAGCCGGACGCGCTGATCGCCGGGTCGATGGCGCCGGTGGAGGACTGCTACCGGCCCGAACTGGTGCCGCCGGACGAACAGTTGCGCATCGAGCACCGCTGGCTGGCCACCGAACTGGTGCGGGCGGGTGTGGACCTTGTCCTGGTCGAGACGATGAACACGCTGCGCGAGGCACGCATCGCGCTGGCCGAGGTGCTGGGCGCCGGAGGCCGGGCGTGGGTCAGCTTCGTGTGCACCGAGGGCGGCCGGCTGCTGTCCGGCGAGCCGGTGGCCACGGCGGCCCGTGCCGTCGAGGCCGATGGCGCCGAGCTGGTGGCGGTCAACTGCACGCCGCCGGCCCAGACCGAGCAATGCCTGCGGAAGCTGCGAGAGGAGTATTGCGGCCCGCTCGGCGCCTACCCCAATCTCGAAGAGCGCGACGTTAAAGGCCGCGCCGGCCGGCAACCCGGCATCGGTGACCTCACAGTGCTACCTGCCGCGGCTGGTCCGGCCGAGTTCGCCTCGACCCTGCAACGCTGGCACGAGGAACTGGGCGTCACCGTGCTCGGCGGATGCTGCGGCACCGGCCCGGACTACGTCGCGGCGCTGGCGGCCGTCATCCACCGACGAGCGGCGGCACGATCGTGACGGTGCTGCCGTCGGCAACCTCGATCTCAGCACGCGAGTTGCGCGGGACTGATTCGGCATCGACGAAGATCGAGAGGTAACCGTAGGGCTCACCGTCGCTGTTGAGCAGCCGGCGCCGGTACTCCGGCTCCGCGTCGGCCAGTTGCCTGAGCACGTCGGGCAGCCGTCCGGCATCGGTCTCGAACGTCGTCCGCCCGTGCTGCGCCCAGGCCCGTGACACCACGACCACTACCACCGCATCCTCCTGCCGCTAGCTGTCTCGCGCGCAGCGAAAGCCGACCGCGAAGTTCGACCAGCCGGCGGGATCGCCGTACATCCGCTCGCTGCACCGAACCTGGTATCGAAAGTTCATCCAAGAGCCGCCGCGCAGGCCGCGATAGTGGCCCACCGTCATCCGCATCGCGGGGTCGCACTCCGACGCGTCGTCGTAGAGGAAGGACGGCGTCGAGACCCATTCATAGACGCTGCCGGCCATGTCGTAGCACCCGTACGGGCTGGCGTTGTCACCGAATGAGCCGACCGGCATCGTCAGCGGTTGACCGCCGCGCGCCGAGCACTCCGCCTGCCACCACCGCCACCAGCTGTCGCGGTCAGCGAGCGGGCCGGCGTGCAACTCCGCGGTGTTGGCAAACTTGGCGTTCCAGTCATTGCCCCACGGCCAGATGCGGTAGTCCACGCCGCGCGCGGCCAGCTCCCATTCGGCCTCGGTGGGCAACCGCTTGCCCGCCCACCGGGCATAGGCATCGGCGTCCTGCCAGGAGATGTGCACCACTGGATGGTCCTCACCACCCGGGCTGCTGCCGGCCCCGGTCGGGCAGCGCCACGACGCGTCGCGGCGTTCTTCCCAGAAGCGCGGCCCGTACACCACCCCGAACCCGGACCGCTCGGCGTCCGTCAGGTAACCGGTGGCGGCGACGAAGTCCCGGAACTGGGCAACGGTGACGGGGTACCGGTCGATGAGGAACGCCGCGAGCCTGACCTGGATCTGCGGGGTCTCGTCGACGAACCACTCGCGTGGAAAGGACTGTCCTTCCGACACCAGCCAGTCCAGCACCCAGGAAGGCGAACCCTGCAGGAAGGTCGCACCCGGTACCCGGGCCATCTCGTCCATCGCCCACCTCGCGCACGTTGCCCTACGCGCCCTAACATTACTATACTCTATTAAAGTAAATGCAGGGCCCTATCGAAGCTGGGGATGCGGCGGCAGGGGGCAGCGGATGAGCGTGCCGGAACTTGCCACGTTGCGACCGGCCCGGACGTGGCACGACGACCTGGCTCACCGGCTCGCCGTGTCGGCCTGGCACCGGCCGGCTACCGCACACCTGGAGGCGTGGCTGTCGACGTGCCGGCAGCGTAGCCCGCTGACCGTACAACGGGTTCCCTTCGACCAGCTGACCGGCTGGAGCTTCGAGCCGGGTTCCGGCGACCTCGTTCACGACAGCGGCCGGTTCTTCGCGGTGCGGGGCATCAGCGTCCGCTGCGAGCACGGGCCCGTTCCCCAGTGGTGGCAGCCGATTCTCTGCCAACCCGAAACGGGCATTCTCGGCTTTCTGGCCAAGGAGTTCGACGGCGTC
>DASZEI010000335.1:0-14446 GCA_035940975.1 Jatrophihabitans sp.
AAGGAGGATCGGGTGCTCCGAACCCGAGTCCGGGCCGGCGCGCCGGCAGATCGCGCCTCGGCTGCCGGAATCTGTCCAGGGCCCAGCACCTCCGGCGCGCCGGCCAGGCCCAGCCGGGCCGCCCGACGGGAGCTGCGTGCGGCAGGCATCGAGGAGCCCGCGGCTCAAGCCGGCTATGCCCGAGCCCGAGCGCTCAATGCCCAGCACGGCAGGACCTACTTCCTCGCGACCCGGCTCCTGCCAGCCGCCAAACGTCCCTACGTGCACGCCCTCTACGGTTTCGCCCGCTACGCCGACGACATCGTCGACGACCTCGACCCGCGGCTGGACTCCGCCGAGCGAGCCCGCAGGTTCGATGCGTGGAGCCAGAGCTTCCTCCTCGACCTCGAACGTGGTCACTCGGCTGATCCGCTCTGCCAGGCGGTGCTCGACACCATCGGACGCTGGCAGATACCACCGGAGCACTTCGCGGACTTCCTGCAGTCGATGCGGATGGATCTGGTAATCACCGAGTACCAGAGCTTCTCCGACCTCAGCAGGTACATGTGGGGATCGGCTGCCGTCATCGGTTTGCAAATGCTGCCGATTCTCGGCCGGGCGGACGAGCGGGTCGGCTGGAGCAGGCTGGGCCGGCATGCGGCCGACCTCGGCCTGGCCTTCCAGTTGACCAACTTCCTGCGCGACATTGCCGAGGATCTCGATCGGGGCCGGATCTACCTCCCGCTGGAGTCCCTGGACCGGTTCGGGGTGGACCGGGCAGCGCTGCTGCGGGCCCGGGCGACCGGGACGGCCAGCGAGCCGATCCGGCACCTGATCGCCTTCGAACTCGACCGGGCCAGGCAGTTGTACCGGTCGGCCCTGCCGGGCATCGATCTGGTCGAGCGCAGCTCCAGGGACTGCCTGCGGACCGCCTGGACGCTGTACGGCGGGATCCTCGACGAGATCGAGAAGGCCGGGTACAACGTGTTCGGCGGCCGGGTATCGGTCGGCCTGCGGCGGCGCGTCGGGGTGGCCGGTGGCGGGCTGCTCCGGGCGGCGTGGCACGCTCGATCGGCTAACCCGCGCCCAGCCGGCTGAGCAGGGTTAGGGTGTGGGCTGTGATCACCGGCATCGACCATATCGGGCTCGCGACCGAGGACCCGGCCGGCGTCGCGGCATTCCTGACCGCGCTCGGCATGGACAAGGACGACCAGGGCGTGGCCGACGAGTACGGGGTGGCGTGCGAGTTCTGGTCCTACCCCGCGGCCGGCGGCCAACCCGCCGTGGAGCTGGTGACACCGGTTCGCGAGGACTCCGCGCTCAGTGACCACTTCACCCGCCGGTCCCCGTCGCTGTATCACGTCGCGTTCGAGGTGGACGACCTCGACGGCGAGCTGGAACGGCTGCGCGGCCACGGGCTGGTGCCGGTCGACGCAGCGCCGTGTGCCGGCGCCCGACCGGGAATGCGGGTGGCCTTCATGTACGTCCCCAAGCCCGCCGCGCTGCTGATCGAGCTGGTGCAGTACGGCGTCGCCGAGACCGGTGACGCCGGCTAGCTGCGCACCGCCAGCTGGCTCTCCCGGGCGCGGATCACCCGCCCCAGGTCGTCGGTGAAGTCGGCAACCCGGCGGCGCAGCGGCAGCGAGATGTCGGAACGTCCCATCAGCTCGGTGGCGAAGTCCACCGTCTCCGGCGTGGCCGCGTACCTGGGGTACAGGAAGCGGATCAGCACGTCGAGCACCAGATCACCGCGCAGCTTGGCCGCATCCGGCATCGCGGAGAAGAACCGTTGCACGTACGGCTCGGTCAGTTCCAGCTGTTCCGGCTGCCAGAAACCTTCCGCCAGCGCCCAGATCTGGTAGCTGGACAGGGTGGTGTCGCTGATCATGGCCTCCCAGGCAGCGCTCTTGGCGGCCGGGTCCGGCCGGGCGGCCCGCGCCTTGGCCGCGAACACCTCGCCGGCGGTGCTGGGGTCGGTCTCGAAGGCGGCCTGGATCTCGGCCTCGTCCACCTCGCCGAGCACCGCCAGCCGGTACTGGATCCGCCAGCAGGTGTCGGGGTCGAGCACGATGCCCGCCGGCACCGCGGCCGGGTCGAGAAGCCGGCGCAGCTCGTCGACGTCGCCGCTGAACTCGATCAGATTGCGGAACAGCGTCATCTGCCGCTCGTCGCCGGCCGGGGTGCGGGCCAGCCGCTGCCGGATGCTGTCAGCGATCCGGGCCAGCCAGTGCGGGCGCTCGGCAGGTGCCAGGAACCGGTCGGCGACGTCGAAGCGGGCCTGCTCCAGCACCTCGGCGATGATCGACAGCTCCGACTCCACCGCCACCATCCTGGTCACCAACTCCAGATGGTCGGCCGCCGGGAACACCGCGTCCTGCACCGCCAGCAGCAACTGGCACCAGACCATCGCGCGGTTCAGCGGCGACAGCGTCGCCAGCATCCGTGGCAGCTCCGCTAGCGAGCCGGCATCGAACCTGATCTTGGCGTAGGTCAGGTCCCCGTCGTTGAGCAGCACGAACGCCGGCGCCGGCTGGCCCACCAGCGCCGGCAGTTCGGTGCGCTCGCCGTCGATCTCGACGCTGTGGACGGTGTTCTGACCGGCGCCGTACAGGCCCACGTTCAGCGTGTGCGGCCGCAGCACCGGATGCGATTCGGGGGCGGTCTGCACGATCGCGGCGGCTGAGATCGTGCCCGCGCTCACCTCGATCTCAGGGTACAGCGTGTTGACGTTCGAGGTCTTGAACCACCGGTCGGCCCAGCCGGTCATGTCCTCGCCGGTCGCCTGGCTGAGCGCGTCGAGGAAGTCGGCGTAGGTGGCGGTGCCGAAGGCGTGCCGGTCGAAGTAGGTGCGCAGGCCCCCGCGCAATGCCTCGGTCCCCACCCGGGCGGCGAGCTGCCGGATGGCGGAATGGCCTTTGAAATAGGAGATCCGGTCCATCTCCAGCAGCACGGTCTGGACGTCCGGGCCGTCCAGGCTGATCGGGTGGGTCGAGCCGCGCTGGTCGGCGACATAGGCCTGGCCCTTGCGCCGGGCGGCAAAGGTGGTCGGGGGGCCGGGGAACCGGGTGACCTCGCTGGTGACCCGGTGCGCCATGTAGTCGGCGAAGGCCTGGCCGAGCCAGAGGTCGTCCCACCAGGCGTTGGTCACCAGGGCGGCCATCCATTGCAGCGAGATCCCGTGAGCGAGCACCACAGCGCGGGTCTCGCGCTCGCTCGCGGTGCCGGGCGTGCGGAACAGGTACAGCTCGCGCAGCAGCACGCAGGCCGGATGATCCAGCGACAGCAGGCTGAACTCCGGCACGAAGACGTGATCGAGCTTGCCGAACGGATAGCGCACTCCGAACATCCGCTCGTACTCGTCCAGGCACTGCCCGGTCACCTCGAACATCTCGGCCAGGTCGACGCTGAGGAACTCGGCCAGCGAGGCGCGGCAGTGAAAGCCCAACCGGATCCCGTCGTGCACCTGGAAGACCGACTCGTACGGGCCGGCCACCAGCGTGGTCAGGTAGGTCGCCTGCGGCGGTGTGGGTGCCAGCTGCCACCGGCCGGGCTCGGTCTGGGTCGCCTCGCTGTTGCCCAGCACCTGCCAGTTCCGCGGCACGCTCAGCGTGAACGTGTAGGGAGCCTTGAGATCGGGCTGGTCGAAACAGGCGAACACCCGGGGCGCGTTGTCGATGTAGACGAAGGCGTAGAGATAGACCTGGTCATCGGCCGGGTCGACATAGCGGTGCAGGCCCTCGCATTCCTTGGAGTACCTCATGTCGGCCACCACCACCAGCCGGTTCTCGGCGGCCAGCCCGGTCAACGGCAGCCGGCCCTCGCGCAGCAGGCCGACCTCGACCGGGCAGTCGTTGAGCAGTACCGAGTGCAGCGTCTCGGGCTGCACGTCGAGGAAGACGCCAGAACCCGGCCGGGCATCGAAGGTGATGGTGGTGCTCGAGGTGAAGGTCTCGGATCCGGTGGTGAGGTCGAGATCGACCAGGTAGGAGCGGACCGTCAGGACGGCACCGCGCTCGGCCGCCTCGGTGCGGGTCAGGCTGGGCATTGCTGATCTCCTTGGGTCATACCGGTCCGGTGAACCGGCTTCGCAGGTAGGCAATCTTGGCCTGTTCGTCGCGGGCGGACGTCAGGTACTCGGTCCAGGCCTGCCGCTCGTGCAGCACCGCGCCCAGCTCCCAGACGCAGATCACCTCGAGATGCGTTCCCTGCGGCACCAGGCTGAACCCACCGCCCTGCTTGACGTCCTGGCCGTAGAGCGTTTCCCACATCTCGTTCTGGTGGCGCCAGGTGCACACGATCAGGAAGTAGAAGGACTCACCACACAGGTGAAAGATGACGAAACCCAGATCGCCGTCCAACTTCAGCCTGCCGGACCCGCTTTCGCTCCGGAGGAACTCGCGCGCCTCGGCACGGACCTCGTCCGGAATCACCGCCTGCTCGGCGCGCACGTCATACCACTTCAGATATCCGTCCGGCAGCGCGACGTCCTCGCCCGCAACGGCGATCTTGGGGGTATGGACGTAGTCGCTCGGGATGTTTCCGAAGCTCGACAGGTCCGGCAGCTGGGTGGTAGTCATCGCAGGATCGTATTCCAGGCTCGGTCGCCGAAGCCGGGTGTCAGGCGGACTGGGGAATGAGCGCGGGGGCAAGGGCATGCGTGGCCGGGATCACTGCCGTCCGGTAGTCCTCGATCATCGAGGTCACGGGGGCGTCGTAGTTCTCCTCCCATTCGGTGGTGGCATAGATGGCCTGGGATTGGGATACCCGCTCCTCTTCCGAGCGGAAGGCGCGCAGCAGGAAGTAGCCGTCGTCGTCGTTGAGCATCGGGCCGAAGTCCAGCACGTTGATCCCGTAGCGCCGCATCATCGGGATGGTTCCCTCCCGGCTGATCCGGTCGAATTCCCCCCGGGTACCCGGCCGCACCTTGAACAGCCGCATCTCCAGCAACCAGCTCTCGGCTTCGGTCACGTCGAACCTCCTCAGGTGATAGGGGCGGTGCCGCGGCGCCGCTGACCTTCTTCGTTCCAGAGCGGCCGGCTACCGGCCGATGAAGTGCATATCGGGGGACGGTGCCGGTGTCAGCGCTGCACGTCCTCCAGGCTGCCCGGCACGTCCGCGACCGGCGGCACGTCCGGCGTCTCGGGATCCTCGAGCGTGTCACTGATCCCGGCCTTCGGCGGGGTGTGCACCGCTGCCACTCCGAGGACGGTGGCCACCACCGACGCGAACGCCATCAGCAGCCACACCCGGTGTCCGACAGCGGTGAACAGCGCGCCACCCACCATCGGTCCGACCGCGGAGCCGAGGCCGAACATGAACTGGAAGCTGCCGATGTAGCGGCCCTTGAGGTGCGCGGGTCCGGCCATCGCCGGGAAGGCGAACACCGCCGGCGCGCCGACCACCTCGCCGAGCGTCCAGATCAGCGTTCCCAGGATGATCACGGCCGGTCCGAGCGGCAGTCCGTAGCTGACGACGCCCAGGCCCACCAGTCCGAACGCCAACCCCACCAGCAGCTTGAACGGCCAGTGCTGGGAGATCTTGGTCAGCGGCAGTTCGAAGAGGATGACGATCAGGCCGTTCAGGGCCACGGCAGCGGTGTACCAGAAGATCGCCACCCCTTCGGCCTCGACGTCCAGCGGCAGGGTCGACAGGTACTGCACGTACACCGCGGCATTGAAGAACGCCGCGATCAGGAACAGCATGTAGCGACGATCGCGCAGCACCGTGAGGTAATTGCCGCTCGGGGTTGCCCGTACGGCACCACCGGGCTCGACGGTGGGCCGCTCACGGCGCGGCAGTGCCACCAGGGCGATTGCGGCATAGGCGATCGCGACCAGCGACTCGCCCCAGAACAGCAGCGTGTAGTGCTCGCCGTCGAGGTGATAGAGCCCGAATCCGATCAGCGGGGCCGCGGTGGTGCCGAGGTTCAGTCCGAAGCGGTACATCGCGAAGATCATGACCTGCCGGCTCTCCGGGGTCAGCTCCGAGAGCAGGGTGGCCGAGGCCGGTCGGAAGATCTGGCTGACCAGGCCGCACAGGGTGACCGCAACCAGCAGCGCCCCGTAGTGGTGCAGGTACAGCAACGAGGCGACCAGCACCGCTGAGCTCGACATGCTGAGCACGGTGGCGTTGCGGGCACCCAACCGGTCGGCCAGCACGCCGCCGATCAGCACACCGAGCACCCCACCGGCGCCGTAGGCACCCAGCGCGAAGGCAGCCTCGGCCGGCGAACGTCCCTTCGAGATCATGAACAGCACCAGGAAGATGCTGAGGAAGGCACCGAGCCGGTTGACGAACACCCCGCAGAAGATCGCCTTGACCGCCGTGGGTGACTCGTTGAACGTCCGCCAGATGCCGGCACTCTCTACGTGCGCGGTGTCAGTCGCCATGCCGGCTCACACTTCTTCCAGGGAGGGGTCCGGTGTGGTGCTTGCCTGCACCACGCCGCGGATGACCAGTGCCGCTTCGGCACCGTCGAGAGCCGTGGCACAGCTCGCGACGGAGTCCCCGACCGCGATGGCGAGTGCGATCCTGCCGAATGCCGTGCCCTTCGGGGGAGGCGAGACTATCGCACCCGGTTTGGCGACTGCCAGCACCTGGTGGATCTCGGCCGGAAGCTCCGCCGCCTCGAACGTGACCGAGGAGATCTCGGTGTTCTCCTCGGCGACATAGAAGAATCGGATCGCGGCGGTCCGGTTCCGGGTGGCCGTCAGGTCCGGCGGCAGCCCGCAGGCCGCGCGTGCCGCTGCGAGCCCCGGGTCGATGCCGGTCGCCAGCAGACCGAGGTAGGGAATCAGGTCACCGCCCAGCCGGCCGTTGACCTCGATGACCTGTGGTCCGCTGCTGGTGAGCATGAACTCGCTATGTGTCCAGCCGTCGGAAAAGCCCAGTGCGGCATGGGTGTCCTGGATCGCGGCGAGCAGGACCGGGTCGGCCAGCAGCGGATCGGCGGCCCTGACGAAGTGACCGACCTCCTCCGCGTAGGGCGGATAGCCCAGTACCTTCCGGCCGATGAACAGTGGAGTCACCCGACCGTCGGTCACCACCGAGTCGATACTGATCTCCTCGCCGATCACGCACTGCTCGACCAGCACCGGCCGGTCCGGCAGTTCGACCCGCTCGGGCCCCTGGGCAGTGCGGGTGAAGGCGAACATCCGCCGGACTTCCTCGGCGTTCTCGACCCGGACCACGCCGATACTGGCTCCCAGCCCACGCGGTTTGAGGATCGCCGGGTAACCGACCCGGGCCGCCGCGGCCAGAGCCTCGGTCAGGTCGTTCACCGGCACCGACCGCGGTTGGGCGACACCGGCCTCCGCCAGCGCGGCGCGGGTCTGGCCCTTGTCCCGCAGCCGGCCGATCACCGCCGGATCCCCGTTGCGCAGGCCCAACGCCTGAGCGACGTAGGCGGCGGCATGGATGCGGGCCTCGTCCCAGCAGAGCACCCCGTCGATCGGTTCCTCCTCGTGCACCCTGCGAGCGACCGCCGCCATCGCCGGACCGTCGGCGGTGCTGGGCAGCACCGTCCAGTCCGACAGGTACTCCTTCTCCCAGCTCGGTTCAGCAGTGTGGAACAGGTGAATCCGGAACTCGGAGCTGATCGAGCTGAGCAGGTACTCCCGATAGGGCTGGAAGCCGGTCGCGATCAACAGCAGCAGCGGGCGCCGCTGGAACGGGGAATCGGTCATCGTCGTTTCCTCCTAGCAGGCCGGGCCGAGGCGGCCGGACGGGTGGGGCGGCACGAGCGCCGGCGCCCTGCCATCAGGCCTCATCCTCGACGTAGTACCAGTTTTCCGGGGCGATATTGGCGAACGGGTTGATCGGTTCCGCGCCCCGCAGGCTCCGAGCGACCTCCAGCAGCCGGATCGGGAAGTTCGGCGTGAAGATCACCGGCACCTGCTCGGCGATGTAGTCCTGGTACTCATACAGCACGTCCAGGTCGTCGCTGGTGACGGTCCGCTCGATCAGCTCGTCGGCTCGGGGATCGGCGTAGTGGCCGAAGTTGCCGCCGGCGTCGGTCTTGAACACGATCTCGCCGGTCGGGTGGTGATACACCCAGCCGCCGTTCCAGCAGCACATCTCCCACAGGCACGGGGTTTCCGGCCCTGGCACGCACGGGGCGTCCTCGGCCACCAGGATCGAGCCGTAGACCTCCTGCAACCGAAGCTCGATACCGGCCTCGGCTGCGTCCCGCTTGAACCTGCTCATCAGTTCGGTCAGCGCCGGACGGCCTTCGACGTAGCGCAGCAGGATGCTCAGCTCGGTGCCGGCCGGGATCCCTTCACCGGCCTGGCCGGGCCCGGTGCCGGCGTTGACACAGATCGCCGGCGTGCGGCTGGTGTCCCAGCCGTTGTCCTCCAGCAGTTGCTTGGCCCGCGCCACGTCGAAGGGCAGCGGCCAGGCGACCCCGCGCTGATTCGGCGACACCAGGTCGGTCACCGGGATCATCGGCACCGGGCCGTTCTGCCGGTAGGCATAGCCCTGGTAGATCTCGCGCACCGCGGCGTCCTGGTTCAGGCTGCTCTGCAGCGCCTGGCGAAGGTAGGTCTGGGCCATGATCCTGCCCGCGACCGTCGGGTTGTTGAAGTTCAGGCTGATGTAGCGGATGCAGTACACGACCTGCGGCACCAGTTTGTGGCTCTGGTCCAGCGGGTTGTCCCCGCCCTGGGTGGGGTCATCGGTGGAGCCGCCGGCGAAGCTCAACGGCAGGTAACCGACCTGGACGTGGCCGGCCTTCAGCATCTCGAACTGCTCCTCGTCGGAGAAGGTCGGCACTTGCCGGAACTCGTCCAGATGAGGTTTGTTCGGGCCCGAGTAGTGCTCGTTGGGCACGAACGTGACGATGCCTTCCAGGGTGTAGCTCCGCAGCCGCCAGGGACCGCTGACGATGCTCCAGATCGGGCTGCCGGCCCACCGGGTACGGTGCTCGTTGCCCTCCTCGACGGCGTTTCCCTGCTGCTCCATCAGGTAGTCATAGACCGTCTCGACGTCGGCGAGGTCGCCGCTGGCGTTGGCCGGCCCGGTCGCCGTGCGGTCCCAGGCCTTGGGCAGCGGCGTGATGGTGCTGAACTGGTTCATCAGCATCCAGCGCTTGGAGTAGGCCTTGTCGAAGGTGAAATAGACCTGGTCCTCGGCGACCTTGCCGTAGTCGACACAGTTGTCCGGGAAGTAGCCCGGCACGTACTCGCCGTAGCGGGCACCCTTGACCTTCATCAGGTTCACCCAGAACAGCACGTTGTCGGCGCACAGGGTCTCGCCGTTGGACCACTTCCACGGCTTGACGGTGATGGTCGCCGTCAGGCCGTCCTCGCTCCACTGCGGTTCCTCGCCGATGCTGAGATCGTAGTCGACCTCCGGCTTGCCGGTGTTGCCGAAGTAGTACAGCGTGCGATACATCAATGCCTGGAACTCGATGACGTTGCGGGTGCCCATCCGCTCGGGCGGAGTGAACGGGAAGATCACCGCCGGTGGGAATCCCGGCGCGCACGCCCAGGTGACGACGCCGCCCTTCTTCGGCCGGCCACCGGTCCTCGCCAGGTCGGTCAACTGCGCGGTCATGCTTCCTCCGTCTTTCCCGAGTGCTCCGGTTGTCTGCCGGCCGGTGGGATCTCCTCGATCGAGGACACCCCGCGACCGCCGCCGGCGCCGTAGCGCTCCCACTCCTCGTGCAGCCGGATCCGGCCGTCCGCGAGCACCGTCGGGGTGCTGTGACAGCGCCCGGATACGATCTCGCCGCCCTCGAAGACCATGCAGTAGGCGAAGTCCAGGGTGCCGTCCGGCGTGCAGTTGCCGGTCAGCGCGCCGCGCCGGACCTGACCGCCGGAGAACTCGCCCCACAGCAGGTTGCCGTGCTGGCGGTACATCGCCACCCGGTCGCCCTCACCGGCCACGCCGTCGGACGGCGAGAACCGCCTGCCGTCGTAGTCGATCGTCAGCACGGTCATCGGGCCGGCAGCTCACGCAATTCCAGCGTGCAGCACTTGGCACTGCCGCCGGACTTGAGCAGTTCGGAGAGGTCCACCCCGATCGGCACGAAACCGCGGGCCCACAACTCGTCGATCAGGTTGCTGGCCTGGGAGGCCAGCAGCACGTGCCGGCCGTCGGACACCGCGTTCAACCCGAAGACCTCGGCATCGGAGTCGGTTGCCAGGATCGCGTCCGGGTACAGCTCGCGCAGCACGGCCTGGCTGGCTGCCGAGAACGCCTGCGGGTAGTACATGATCTCGTCGTTGTCCAGCACGGCCAGCGCGGTGTCCAGGTGGTAGAACCGCGGGTCCACCAGGGTCAGGGTCTGCACCGGGCGGCCGAAGAACCGGGCCGCCTCCTCGTGGGAGAGCGGGTCCGTGCGAAATCCGGTGCCGGCCAGGATCCGGGAGCCGGTGACCAGGTAGTCGCCCTCCCCCTCGTTGATGTGTTCGGCCTCGTGCACCTGGTAACCACGCTCGCGGAACCAGCTGGCATAGGCCTCGGCCTCGTCGACCCGTTGCGGGTAGCGGAACCGTGCCGACAGCACCTTGCCGTCGACCATGGTGGCGCCGTTGGCGGCGAATACCATGTCCGGCAGGCCCGGAACCGGGTGGATCTGCTCCACCTGGTGGCCGAGGCCCAGGAACAGGTTGATCAGCCGTTCCCACTGCACCAGCGCCAGGCCACCGTCGGTCGGCTTCTCCGGTTCCATCCACGGGTTGATGGAGTAGCAGACATCGAAGTGCACGGGCGGGCACATCAGGTACCGCCTCGGGCGTGCCGTGCGCAACGGGCGCGGCGCCCGGACAGGACTGCTCGTGGTCAGTGTCACGCGTGCTCCAAAAGCTCGGAAGGGAAAGTCGCCGGCGTGGCGAAGGTGACCTGGATCTTGGATGCGAAATCGTTCATGGTGTCGAAGGCCTCCTCGAAGGAGTTCCCCTTGGTGCCGAGGAAGCCGAGGATGGTGTTGCCGTCCGGCGGCCGCTTGATCTTGTCGCCCGGCTTGGCGGTGATCTTGAGCAGGAACACCTTGTCCGAGCTGGACACCTCGTCCGGCACCACCACCTCGTCGACGATGCCGGCTTCGCTGATCAGGCACATCGCGGTGATGTGCGTCCCGGTCGGCTGGAAGTGCCGGACCTTCGGCTTGCGAGCGAGGCTGATGTCCACGGTGGCCTCGATCGGATCGTGGTCCGCGGTCAGCTGGGCGATCGTTTCCAGGCCACCGCCGCCCACCCGGGCGGCGATCTCGAGCAGGTGCGGCTCGCCGTCGTGGAAACGCACCTCGGCGTGCATCACGCTGCGCCGCAGGCCCTGCGCGTGCGCGGCGATGGTGACCGCGCGGTGTACTTTGGCCAGATCCTCGGGCCCGAGCGTGGTGGGCGCGTGGTGCACGTCGTCGTCGAAGTTGTCACCTTCCTGGGTGATCCGGTCGACCACCGAGCCCAGGTAGACCTCGTCGTCCCAGGCGACGCCCTCGATCAGGTACTCCTTGCCGTCGAGGAAGGACTCCACCAGCAGGCCGCTCGGACCGAGGTCCATGCCGTCGGCGTCGGCGAGCAGGTCGCCCAGGTGCGCGATGCCTTCCAGCGCCTGGTCGAACCGCTCGGCCATCTCAGCGGGTGAGTGGACCTTGAAGACGGAGTAGCTGCCGGCGCCCATGGTCGGCTTGAGGATCACCGGGTAGCCGAACTCCTCGGCGGCGGCCAGCGCGTCCGACAGTTCCGCGACATAGCGGTAGGACGGGATCGGCGCGCCGCCTCGCTCGTAGGCCTGGCGCATCAGGTACTTGTTGCGGCTCTGCACCGCCGCCCGCACGTCGATGCCCGGCAGGCCGAGCGCCTCGGCGACCGCGGCGACCGCGGTCACCGCGAATTCGGCGAAGGTGATCACGCCGTCGAAGTGCTCCTCGGCGTGCCAGCGTCGGGCCTCGGCGATGATGTCGTCGATGTGCTTGCTGCCCACCAGCCGGTACCGCTCCTCCGGCCAGAAGTCGGTGGTGCCGATGCCGTTGAGCACGTAGACGACGTGGCCGTACGTCTGCGCCCGCTGGTAGCGGCCCTGGTAGTAGTGCATGTACTGCTGTGGCTCGATGGCTAGCAACTTCATGGCGGACTCCTTTAGACCGCGCCGTCCAGCGCGGGAGTGCGGGTGATCAGCTCAGCGGCAGGGCTGTCGGGTGTTTCGTTGTGGCACGCCAGCCGTGGAAGTTCGAAGGCCGGCACCGACCCGGCCGGTTCGGCGGTGAGATCGAGTTCCAGGCCGGCGGCGATCGCCTGCTCGGCGAGCCCGATCAGGATCGGGGCGGCGCCGGCCAGCAGCGTCCGCGCCTCCAGCAGCAGGTCACCCGGTTCGGCCGGACCGTCCTCGGCCGCCGTCCGGAGCCGGGCGAGCTGGTCGATGATGGTCTCGGCGGCCCGGGCCACGCTGTAGCTGCCCAGCTCATAACAGCCACGCAGCCGGGCCAGCATCAACGCGGCTCGGGCCCGGCCGGCGGGCGTGGTCGCCAGGGTGGTCCCCGACCGGTCGGCCATCAGCAGCGAGATCGCCTCGGCGAGGGCGTTCCACGGTTCGACGAGGCGCTGCTCGGTCACCTCGCGCAGCGCCTGCTGGGTGAAGTTGGTGCGCTGGTACTCCGGAGCGGTGAGCGCCAGGTAGAATCTGACCAGGTCCCGCGGCATCTCCACCAGCAGGTCGGTGCCCCGGATCAGGTGATTGCGGCTGGTGGAGAACTTGGCGCCGTCGAGGTTGTAGAACTCGTTGCAGACGTTGCTTTCCGGCAGTACGTAACGATCGCCGTGCGCCATCAGCAGCACCAGGTCCATCAGGCCCCAGTGGTAGGTGTTGTCGAAGCCGTGGAAGTACACCACCTCGGCGTTGTGCTCGGCCAGCCACTGCTCGTCGAACGCCGCGGGCTGCGGCTGGCCCTGCTGGCCGGCCGCCCACCAGGTGCTGTACATCGACGCCGGCATCGCCTCGATCCAGGGATAGAGGATCTGGCCCGGTGTCTCGGCGAACGGTGCGGCGATCCCCCAGCCGCGGCCTGGCATCGTCACCGGGATCTCGGGCAGCGGCCCGGCCAGCAGCTCCCGGATGAGGTGCATCGAGTGCGGTCGCCAGCGGTCCTGGCGAGCTGCGAAGTAGTCGCTCAACCGCTCGCGGTAGTCCTCCATCGGCAGCACCAGCACGGTGTGCTCGCGGTAATGGACCGGTTCTGCCGGATCGATGGTGGAACGCGGGTCCAGCAGCTCGTCGAAGCTGTTGGGATGCCCGCAGTTCTCGCAGGTGCCGCCGCAACTGCCGGCCAGGCACACCGGGCACGAGCCGGTGACCAGGCCGTCGAACAGGTAGGTTCCGCTGTGCTCGGCGAACGGCAGCCGCACGGTCCGGGCCTGCAACCGGCCCGTGTCGTAGAGCCGGGTGACGAAGGACAGCACGCTCTGGCGGTACCGCTCGTCGATCGGTGGCAGGGCCGTCATCGAGATGCCCATCGCGGCCAGGGAATTCTGGATCGCGGTCGTGGACGCCTCGCACAACGCCCGGGGCGTCGTTGCCCGCTTGGCCGCCGTCGCGACCACGTAGCTCTGGCTGTCGTCGGTGCACGTCGTGTAGATGACCGACCGCCCGATGGCCCGCAGGTAGCGGGCGTAGATGTCACCGGCGAGATACGGGCCGGCCAGGTGCCCGACATGCAGATCACCATTCGGGGTCGGAGTCGCGGCGATGATGATCGCGGGCCGGCCCGTGCCGGTCATCCCTCTTCCTGGTGGCGAGCAGCGAACTTGGCGGCGAGTTCGGTGTCCCACCACACCGAGTACATCTCGAAGTCGGCGTCACCGTCGTTGACCACCTGGTGGGTCGATCCCGGCGTGAAGTGGGCGATGTCACCGGCCACGAAGGGCACCTGCTTGCCGTCGCAGTGAATCTGCGACGAGCCGGTGAGCGCGATCCAGATCTCGTACTCGTGGTGGGCATGCGGGCCGGAGGCGGCCCCCGGCGCCACCACGCACCAGGAGCCCTCGAACGGCGCGTTCAAGGCCGGCCACGGCATCAACCGCTGGGCTCTCAAGCCGTTGTCCAGCTTGAGGTCGCCACGAGACAGGCTATGGATTTCCATTTCTCGATGCCTCTCGACTAGCTCGGAACCGGAACGGTGGCCACCAGCTGGTGGCTCTGCTGGTGGGAGAGCAGATCGCGGACGATCTCTTCCGACCGGATCGCCAACAGGCTCAGCAGCGAGTCGGCGATGCCATGAGTGGCCTCGTTGACGCCCTGCAGGTAACACCCGGCCCGGACCGCCGGCGGCAGGTTCATCCGGTAACTGCGGCTGACCGAGACCTCCTCGGTCGATACCGAGGCCGCCAGGTCGCGGATCACCTTCGGCATCTGACGGTTGAAGCCGGTACCCAGCAGCACCAGGTCGCAGCGCAACTCCTCCGATCCGCCGTTCTTGCGGTCGGTGAGCGTCAGCACCACCTCGCCGTCGCCCATCCGGGCCGCGGCG
>DASZEI010000336.1:0-13739 GCA_035940975.1 Jatrophihabitans sp.
GCTGAGACCGCCGCCGCTGAGACCGCCCCCGCCGAGACCGCCCCCGTTGAGACCGCCCCCGTTGAGACCGCCCCGGCTGAGACGGCTCCGGCCGAGACCGCCGCCGGCGGCCAGAACGGCAACCGGCCCGCCGCAGCGCACCGCCAGCCCGCCGACAGCCGCGCGGGCGAGGACCGCACCGCCGCGAACGGAGCCGCTACCGGCCAGTCCTCGGACGCCCGGCCCACCCCCCACCCGGACCCGACGCCGAGCGCGCCGGCCGCGGCCACCCAGCCGGCTGCCCAGCCTGCCGCCAAGCCGTCCTGGACCAGCCCGTCGGTCGCGCCGACCGCGCCGGCCGAGGCGCGCGTCACCGTGCTGCGCGGCGCGCCGGCCAAGGTCGTGACCAACATGCAGGCCTCGCTGGAGATCCCGACCGCCACCAGCGTCCGGGCGGTGCCGGCCAAGCTGCTCGCCGACAACCGCATCATCATCAACAACCACCTGCGCCGGGCCCGCGGCGGCAAGGTCAGCTTCACCCACCTGATCGGCTACGCCGTCGTCCGGGCGCTGCACGACTATCCCGAGATGAACAACTCCTTCGCGCTCAACGCCGAGGGCAAGCCGGTCGTGGTGCAGCCCGAGCACGTCAACCTCGGCCTGGCGATCGACCTACCCGGCAAGGACGGTGGCCGCTCGCTGGTGGTGGCCTCCATCAAGGCCGCCGAGACGATGGACTTCGCGACCTTCTGGGGCGCCTACGAAGACATCATCCGGCGGGCCCGGTCGGGCAAGCTGGCCGCCGACGACTTCGCCGGCACCACCGTCAGCCTGACCAACCCCGGCACCATCGGCACCAACCACTCGGTTCCCCGGCTGATGCAGGGCCAGGGCACGATCATCGGCGTCGGCGCGATGGAGTACCCCGCCGAGTTCAGCGGCATGAACCCCGACGCCCTCAACGACATGGGCATCTCGCGGACCATGACGCTGACCTCGACCTATGACCACCGGATCATCCAGGGCGCCCAGTCCGGTGAGTTCCTGCGTCGGGTGCACCAGTTGCTACTGGGCGAGGACAAGTTCTACTACGACATCTTCGCCGCGCTGCGGATCCCGTACGAGCCGGCGCTCTGGCTGACCGACCGGGAGTTCAGCCACGAGGGGCAGATCGACAAGGCCGCCCGGGTGATCGAGCTGATCAACGCCTACCGGACCTCGGGTCACCTGATGGCAGACACCGACCCGCTGGAGTTCAAGATCCGGACCCACCCGGACCTCGACATCACCAAGCACGGCCTGACGCTGTGGGACCTGGACCGGGAGTTCGCGGTCGGCGGCTTCGCCGGCCAGAAGCTGATGAAGCTGCGCGACATCCTTGGGGTGTTGCGCGATGCCTACTGCCGCCGGGTCGGCGTGGAGTACATGCACATCATCGATCCCGAAGAGCGCGCCTGGATCCAGCAGAACATCGAGGTCAAGAACGACGCGCCGACCCGGGAGGAGCAGAAGCACATCCTGTCCCGGCTCAACGTCGCTGAGGCGTTCGAGACCTTCCTGCAGACCAAGTACGTCGGCCAGAAGCGCTTCAGCCTCGAAGGCGGCGAGACCGTCATCGCGCTGCTGGACGCGGTACTGGCCGCGGCGGCCGGCTACGAGCTGGACGAGGTCGTGATCGGCATGCCGCACCGCGGCCGGCTCAACGTGCTGGCCAACATCGTCGGCAAGCCGTACGCCAAGATCTTCAACGAGTTCGAGGGCAACATCGATCCGGGCACCGCGCAGGGCTCCGGCGACGTCAAGTACCACCTCGGCGCGCACGGCACCTACGTCGCGCCCGACGGCACCAAGATCGCCGTGGAGCTCACCGCCAACCCCTCGCACCTGGAGGCCGTCAACCCGGTGCTCGAGGGAATCGTCCGCGCCAAGCAGGACATCCTCGACAAGGGCGAGAACGGCTTCACGGTGCTGCCGGTGCTGATGCACGGCGACGCCGCCTTCGCCGGCCAGGGCGTGGTGGCCGAGACCCTGAACCTGTCCCAGCTGCGCGGTTACCGCACCGGCGGCACGGTGCACGTCGTGGTCAACAACCAGGTCGGCTTCACCACCTCGCCGGCCCAATCGCGTTCCAGCCTGTACTGCACCGACATCGCGCGGATGATCTCGGCGCCGATCTTCCACGTCAACGGCGACGACCCCGAGGCCTGCGTCCGGGTCGCCAAGCTGGCGGTGGACTACCGGGTGAAGTTCAAGAAGGACGTCGTCATCGACATGGTGTGCTACCGCCGCCGCGGGCACAACGAGGCCGACAACCCCTCGTTCACCCAGCCGCTGATGTACGACATCATCGACAGCAAGCGCAGCGTCCGCAAGCTCTACACCGAGGCCCTGATCGGCCGCGGCGACATCACCATCACCGACGCCGAAGAGGCGCTCAAGGACTTCCAGTCCCAGCTGGAGAAGGTGTTCCTCGAGACCCGGGACGCCACCGGCAAGCCGCGGCCGGAGCCGGTGATGGAGGAGCCGCCCACCCAGCCCCGCAACTCGACCGCGATCCCGGCCGAGCTCATCAAGACCATCGGCGACCTCTACGCCAACCATCCGGCCGGCTTCAGCATCCATCCCCGGCTCAAGCCGCAGATCGACCGGCGGGTCGCCCAGACGACCGGTGGCGACGTGGACTGGGCGACGGCCGAACTGCTGGCCCTCGGCTCGCTGACCGTCGACGGCCACCCGGTGCGGCTGGCCGGCCAGGACTCCCGGCGCGGCACCTTCACCCAGCGGCACGCGGTGCTGATCGACCGGGTCACCGGCGAGGAGTACACCCCGCTGCGCCACATCCCCGGTGCCAAGGCCCAGTTCCGGGCCTATGACTCGCTGCTGTCAGAATATGCCGCGATGGGCTTCGAGTACGGCTACTCGGTGGCCAACCCCGATGCCCTGGTGGTGTGGGAGGCCCAGTTCGGCGACTTCGCCAACGGCGCCCAGACCATCATCGACGAGTTCATCACCTCGGGCGAGGCCAAGTGGGGGCAGCGCTCCTCGGTGACGCTGCTGCTCCCGCACGGTTACGAGGGCCAGGGGCCGGACCACTCCACCGGCCGGCCGGAACGGTTCCTGCAGCTGGCGGCCGAGAACAACCTGACGGTGGCGATGTGCTCCTCGCCGGCCAACTACTTCCACCTACTGCGCCGGCAGGCGCTGTCCGACATCCGACGGCCGCTGATCGCCTTCACCCCCAAGTCGCTGCTGCGGCTCAAGGCCGCGGTCAGCCAGCTGGAGGACTTCACCGACGGTGGTTTCCAGGCCGTGATCGGAGATTCTTCGGTGACGCCCGACCAGGTCGGCCGGGTGGTGCTGTGCAGCGGGAAGGTCTACTACGACCTGCTGGCGGCGCGCACCGAGGGCGGCCGCTCGGACGTCGCGATCGTGCGCGTGGAGCAGCTCTACCCGCTGCCCGGCGACGAGATCGCCGCGGAGCTGGCCAAGTACCCGAACGCGCAGCTGATCTGGGCGCAGGAGGAGCCGGCCAACCAGGGCGGCTACCCGTTCATCGCGCTGAACCTGCCGGAACGGCTGGCCGCGCACGGCGACACCCGGCAGCTCTATCGGGCCTCGCGGCGGGCCTCGGCCTCTCCGGCGGTCGGCTCGGCCAGCGTGCACGACAAGCAGCAGCACGAGGTCGTCGCCACCGCGCTCGGCTAGCTGCCCGCCCGAGAACCGTGGGTGCACGAGAACCGTGGGTGCACGAGAACCGTGGGTGCACGCCCGTTCAGGCCTGCCTACCAACCTGCTCCTCACTCAGGTAACCAGTCGGTAACGAACTCCCGTAACATTTGGCATCAATCTGCTTTAGAGCTATATCTAACAGCGGAGCACGCAAACTGGCCCATTGGTGCACGATCGCTTGAAACGCAACCCCGTTGTACGCCCTGTTTAACCCGTCTGTACCTCACGCTCAAGGAGATCACTATGACTAGTGCCCTGCAAACCGTCAGAGATGCCGACACGCTGTCCGTCGTCCGGGACGCCAGCTAGTTTCGCTAGCTCCACCCAGCCCGCCTGCTGACGGCGGGCCCTCGCAAGATTCCTGATGGCAGCCAGTTTGCGTGACTCCACCACTGGATCTCTCATCCGCCGCCCCCTGACAGGCGCGCCGCTGCGTTGGCTAGATTAGGCCACGTGGCCCGATCCCTGAGCGATGACGCCATGATCCGCTGGGGCATCCTGGGCGCCGGTGGCATCGCCGGCAAGTTCGGCGCCGACCTGATCCGCACCCCGGGCAACACGCTGGCAGCGGTCGGTGCCCGGCAGCGCGAGCGGGCCGCCGAGTTCGCGGCCAGGCTGGGCGCGCCCCGCTGCTACGGCAGCTACGCCGAACTGGTCGCCGACCCCGACCTGGACGTCATCTACATCGCCACCACCCATCCCGGCCACCACGAGCAGGCGCTGCTGGCGATCGAGGCCGGCAAGGCGGTGCTGATCGAGAAGCCGGTCTGCCTGAACGCCGCCGACGCCCGCGAGGTGTTCGCGGCGGCTGCCGCTGCCGGGGTGTTCGCCATGGAAGCGATGTGGATGCGCACTAACCCGCTGGTCCGCAAGGCCCAGGAGCTGGTCGCCGGCTCAGCGATCGGCGAGCTGGCCTCGGTGCGGGTCGAGATGGGCCTCGGCCGGCCCTTCGATCCGACCCACCGGCTCTACGACCTGGCCAACGGCGGCGGCGCGCTGCTGGATCTGGGCATCTACCCGGTCACCTTCGGCTGGATCTTCGGCGGCCGGCCGCAGTCGGTGGCGGTCACCGGAACGCTGGCGCCGACCGGCAGCGACGCCACCGTGGCGATGCAGTGGAGCTACCCGGACGGCCGGGACGCCCAGCTCTGGTGCTCGGCCCCGATCAAGGCGCCGTACCGGGCGCTGGTGGTCGGCACCGAGGGCTGGATCCGGACCGAGGGCCGGTTCCACCGCCCGTCGGCGCTGGTCGTGAACATGGGTGGCTTGGACTCCCGGATCGACGACCCGCTGGACACCGAGAGCTACGGATACTCCCCCGAGATCGCCGAGGTCGCCCGCTGCCTGCGGGCCGGGCTGACCGAGAGCCCGCTGATCCCGGCCGCCGACACCATCGCCATCCTGGAACTGCTCGACGGCGCGCGGGCCGAACTCGGCGTCCGCTACCCCGGCGAGTGACACGCACGGACGGGAGAAGCGGAGGAGGAGCAGGCGGTGTACTTCACTGATCGTGGCATCGAGGAGCTGGAATCGCGCCGGGGCGAGGAGGAGGTCAGCCTGGCATGGCTGGCCGAACGGCTGCGCAGCTTCGTCGACCTCAACCCCGACTTCGAGATCGCGGTGGACCGGTTGGCGACCTGGCTGGCCAGGGCCGACGACGAGGACGACTAGCGCCGCGTGCCGGTCACGCCCTCCCGGCGGGCCTGCTCGGCGACCGCCAGCCTGACCGCCGGCACCACCCGCTCGTCGAACGGGGCGGGCACGATGTAATCCGGTCGCAGCTCGGCGGCCACCACCGAGCCCAGCGCGGCCGCTGCGGCCAGCTTCATCCCCTCGGTGATCTGCCGGGCGCCGGCGTCGAAGGCGCCGGCGAACACTCCGGGAAACGCCAGCACGTTGTTGATCTGGTTGGGGTGGTCGCTGCGCCCGGTGGCCACCACCGCCGCGTGCCGGTGGGCGACCTCCGGCTCCACCTCCGGGCTCGGATTGGCCAGGGCGAAGACCACCGAGTTGCCGGCCATGCTGGCGATCGCAGGCTCGCCGACCGCTCCGGCGCTGACCCCGAGAAAGACGTCGGCGCCGGCCAGCGCCGACTCCAGGCTGCCGGTGATACCGGCCCGGTTGGTCAGCTCGGCCAGTTCCCGCTTGATCGGGTTCAGGTTGGTCCGGCCGCGGTGCACGATCCCCCGGGAGTCGGCCAGCGCCAGGTCGCCGATGCCGGCAGCCAGCAGGATCCTGGCGCACGCCACGCCGGCCGCTCCGGCACCGGAGACCACCACCCGGAGGTCCGCCAGCTGCCGGCCGGTCAGGCGCGCGGCGTTGCGCAGCGCGGCCAGCACCACGATCGCGGTGCCGTGCTGGTCGTCGTGGAACACCGGGATCGGCAGCAGGTCCCGCAACCGGCGCTCGATCTCGAAGCAGCGCGGTGCCGAGATGTCCTCCAGGTTGATCCCGCCGAACGACGGCGCGATCCGCACCACGGTGTCGACGATCTCGTCGGGGTCGGTGGTGCTCAGCACGATCGGAATGGCACTGAGTCCGGCGAACTGCTCGAACAGCGCGCACTTTCCTTCCATCACCGGCAATGCGGCGGCCGGGCCGATATCACCCAGTCCCAGCACGGCGGTGCCGTCGCTGATCACCGCCACCAGTCGCGAGCGCCAGGTATAGGTCGCGGCCAGCGCCTCGTCGGCGGCGATCGCGGCCGACACCTGCGCCACCCCGGGGGTGTAGGACAGCGACAGCGCCTCCCGGTCGGTCAGCGGCATGGTGCTGGACACCACCAGCTTGCCGCCCTCGTGAATCTTGAAGACCGGGCTGGACGGGTCGAAGGTAGGACTCACGCGGCAAGCTCCCAAGTACTCATCGAACATCGACGAACTTCTGCCGGCTACCTGGGCGGACGCGCCGCCGTCCGCCGGAGCAGAGGCCGTCGCACCGCGCCGAATCGGTGCCGTGGCGTTCCAGGGTGCGGCAATGCCACGCCGATAGTTGCTCGCAACATGCTGCATACGGATGTGCCGGGTTCTTCGAGTCTGGCACGGCGCGACCCCGGCCGACAGCGCCCGCGGGCCGCCGGTGAGCAAGGCCACGCCCGGCGGCGCCGGGGCTTGCGTCAGGGCCGGCCGGACTCCTCCGGAGCGGCGCCCCACCAGCGAATCGCCACCGATCGCCACCGGCCGACGGGGCCGGCCGGCGGTCCACCCCGCCGCCAGACCCGCACCACCCTGGCCAGCACGTCGGCGGTCCCGTACCGGCGCGAGTCGCTGCCCTGCCGGGCGTTGTCGCTGGCCAGCAGCCAGCCGCCGTCCTGCTCGGCGACCGCCCGCTTGATCACCAGCAGGTCGGGGCGGCGCCGGAACCTGGCCAGCACCAGCGCGCCGGGGCGAATCCGGGCGCCGTGCCGCACCAGTACCCAGTCCCCCGGCAGCAGTGTCGGGGTCATCGAGGAGCCTTCGACCCGGACCCGCTGCCAGGGAAGCAAAGCCTGCATGCGACTGATGCTGCCTGACCCCTTCGTGCGCTGCCGGAGTAGGGTCCATTCGAGCGTTCCGCTATCGGAATGCGTCTTGTCGCGACTGGAGGATGTCATGCGCTTGATGCGCCGTTCGATCACCGCTTCCGCTCACTGCGACCTGCCGTGCGGCGTCTATGACCCGGCACAGGCTCGCATCGAGGCAGAGTCGGTGAAGGCGATTCAGGAGAAGTACCAGGCCAACGAGGACCCGATCTTCCGGACCCGGGCCCTGCTCATCAAGGAGCAGCGCGCCGACCTGGTCAAGCACCACCTGTGGGTGCTGTGGACCGACTACTTCAAGCCCCCGCACTTCGAGAAGTACCCGCAGCTGCACGAGCTGTTCAACAAGGCCACCAAGCAGGCCGGCGCCGCCGGCGGCAAGAGTTCGGTGGACCCGGCCGAGGGCCAGAAGCTGCTGGACATGATCGCCGAGATCGACACCATCTTCTGGGAGACCAAGAAGGCGGCGTGAGCGAACCGGTGTCCGCACCCCAGCACTCGACCGAGGCCGACCCGATCTCCGGGTCGGCCTCGGCCGTCCGGCGCTGGCCCGCCCCCAACACCGAGCCCGCGCTGGTGCTGATCCGGCACGGCGAGACCGAGTGGAGCCGCAGCGGCCAGCACACCGGCAGCTCCGACATCGCGCTGACCGAGTTCGGTGAGCGGCAGGCCCGGGCGGCCGGACCCTTGATCCGGGGGGTACTGGGCTCGACCAAGCCGGCGCTGGTGCTCAGCTCGCCACGGCAGCGCGCCTGGCGAACCGCGGAACTGGCCGGCTTCGAAGTCGATGACACCGTCGCCGACGCCGCCGAGTGGGACTACGGCGAGCTGGAAGGCCGGACCTCGGCCGAGATCCGGCAGCAGTGGCCGGACTGGTCGGTATGGTCGGGCCCGATTCCCGATGGCGAGGACGCCGCCACGGTGAGCGCGCGGTTCGACCGGCTGCTCAGCACGATCACCAGCCGGCTCGAGGCCGACGGGCGGACCGGGCCGGTACTGGTGTTCTCGCATGGCCACGCGATCCGGTGCCTGGCGGCCCGCTGGCTGGGTGACCCGGTGACCTCCGGCCGGCACTTCTGGCTCGGCACGGGGGCAGTCTGCAGCCTCGGCTACGAGCACGGGCATCCGGTGGTGCTGCACTGGAACGTCGACAGCAGCCTGAGCTCGATCGAGGGCGCCGGCCGGTGACCATCGAGGACCGGCTGAGCACCGGCACCGTCGAGCTGACGGTGCCGCCCGATCCGGCCTACCTGTCGGTGCTGCGCACCCTGGTCGCCTCGCTGGCGGCCAGCCGGGACTTCACGCTGGATGAGATCGATGACCTGCGGCTGGCGGTGGACGAGGCCGGCGCGCTGCTGCTGCCACACGCCGATGCCGGTTCGCAGCTGTCGGCGGTCTTCGACGGTTCGGCCAGCACCCTGCGCGTCACGGTGGCGGTGACCGTGCCGGCAGGCCAGCCCGCTCAGCTGGACCGATCGAGTTTCGCCTGGCTGGTACTGAACGCTCTCACCGATTCGGTCGAGCTGGCCGAGTCCGGCCCGCGGCTGTCGCTGGTCCTGAGCAAGAACCGCGGCGCTCGGGACCGATGACGGAGCGAAGCCGGCCGGACCGCGATCGCACCCATCAGCTGTTTGCCGAACTGAGCACGCTGTCACCGGGCAGCCCCCGGTACCAGCAGATCCGCGACGAGCTGGTCGAGATTCACCTGTCGTTGGTGCGGTATCTGGCTCACCGGTTCGCCGGTCGCGGTGAACCGACCGACGACCTGCTGCAGATCGGCACCATCGGCCTGCTGCAGTCGATCGACCGGTTCGAGCCGGAGCGAGGCCTCGAATTCTCCACCTTCGCCACCCCGAACATCGTCGGCGAGATCAAACGGCATTTCCGCGACCGCGGCTGGATGGTGCGGGTGCCACGCCGGCTGCAGGAATTGCAGTCCGAGATCGGCGTCGGCATCAACGACCTGACCCAGCGACTCGGCAGGGCACCGACGGTCGCCGAACTGGCCGGCCACCTGCGCTTGAGCCAGGAGGAGGTCATCGAGGGGACCGACTCGGCACGGGCGTACTCGGCACTGCCGATCGACGTGCCCAACGCCTCGACGGGCCGCACCATCGCCGACGGCCTGGTGCTGTCCGATATCGCGCTCGACCACGTCGAACTGCGCCACGCGCTGCGGCCGGTGCTGGCCGGGCTGAACGAGCGTGAGCGCCAGGCGCTGCTGCTGCGCTTCGTGGAGAACAAGACCCAGAGTGAGATCGCCGCGGTGCTCGGGGTCTCGCAGGTACACGTCTCGCGACTGCTGGCCAAGACCCTGGCCGAGTTGCGCGAGCAGTTGCCCGACGTGCAACACGGTTAGCGCGGGCGGCGCTACCGAACGCGGGCGGCGCTACCCAACGCGGGCGGCGCTACAGAACGCGGTCCAGAGCCCGGCGCGAGGACCGCAGCAGCAACAGCACCAGCACCGCGATCGCGGCGAGCAGGATCGGCACCCCGACCAGGAGCCGGCCGGCCTGGATGCCGAGTGAGTAGCCGACCGGCACGGCCAGCAGCTGGATCAGGATCACCGGCGACCGGGCGCTGGGCCGCAGCCGCAGCAGCCCCCGGGCGCAGACGGCCAGCACGGCCGCAGCGAGCAGCGCGAAGCCGACGATCGCGGCCGCCGCCCAGAACCGGGTGGTGGTGTGCACGAAGGCCAGCACCAGCAGCACCAGCGCGGTGACGGCGAGCGCGGCCGCTTCCAGCAGCACGATCGCGGCCGCCGCCCGGACGCCCGCCGGCACGCTGTCGGCGGGCTCGGATGCGGTGACGGGCACTCGAGCAGCCTATGCGAGCGTTTCGGCGGCCGGCTCCTCCGGCTCGTCAGGAGCCGGTGGCGGCTTCGCCGGGCGGTACAGTCAGGCGGTGCGAGTCCTGGTCGTGACCAACCCGCGAGCCACCGCCACCACGGTGCGCCAGCGAGACGTCCTGGTGCATGCCCTCGCCGCCGATGCCAAGCTCGAGGTCGAGGAAACCGCCAACCGTGGCCATGCCGCGGCGCTGGCCTGCCGGGCGATGCGCGACGGGGTCGACGTCGTGGTGGCCCTCGGCGGTGACGGCACGGTGAACGAGGTGGTCAACGGCCTGCTCACCGACGGCGTGCATCCCGCCGTCCCCCGGCTGGGCATCGTGCCCGGCGGCTCCACCAATGTCGTGGCCCGCGCGCTGGGACTGCCCAACGACCCGGTCGAGGCCACCTCGGTGCTGATCGACGCGATGAGCACCGACCGGCGCCGCCAGATCGGCCTGGGCCAGGCCGACGATCGCTGGTTCGTCTTCGCCGCCGGCCTGGGCTACGACGCCGCGGTGGTCACCGCCGTCGAGGCGCATCGCAGGCGCGGTCGCACCTCCACCCACTCGCTCTACGTCCGCACCGCCGTGCGGACCTACTTCGAGCAGGACCGGCACCGCCCGGCGATCACCCTGCAATTTCCCGACGGCACTTCCATACCAGGCATCTACCTGGCACTGGTGACCAACTGCGACCCGTGGACCTTCCTGGGCGAGCGGCCGGTCTCGCCCACCCCGCGGGCGTCCTTCGACACCGGTCTCGACGTCTATGCCCGGACCCGGATGGGAGCGGCCGGCATCCTGTTCGCAGCCGCCCGGATGATCGCCGCGCCCCGGCGAGCCACCGACCGCAGCAAGGGCTTCGGCTCCCGCCTGGAACACGACCTGGCCGAGTTCAGCCTGCGCTCGGAACGGGCGCTGCCCTTCCAGGTGGACGGCGACGCGCTGGACGAGCGCCGGCAGGTCCGGTTCCGCAGCGTGCCCCGGGCGCTCGAAGTCTATGTCTGACCCGCGATGTCTTGACCAGGGATGTCTGACCCGCGATGTCTGACCCGCGACCTGACAGCGCTGCTGAACACCGCTGACAATGCCGTCCGCGAGTGCGGTACCGCACATAACGCTGATTTCATAACGCTATCTGTACACCGCCACTCGCACACGGCTGTCTGCATAAGGGTGTCTGCGTCAGATGTCTGCAACAACGCTCTTGACGCGGGTGCCGCAGCAGTTAATGATCATCAGGACAAATCATGCGGGATGGTGTGCTTAAGCTGTGCAAAAGCCAGGCAGATTCAGGAACTAAGCGTTTTGGACTTGCCCCATTGCCCAAGGTGGGCAAGGCTGGTAGATAGACCGGACGTCACCGACACAGGAACCTCGGCGTCCGCTGAAACCATAGATCGTGTGAACCCAGCCATGTGACACAGGCGTCATGTGTCCCTGGTGCTTGAAGTACTAGGCAGCTCGTGAAAGAATTCACAAGCACCTGCTGCCGGGCTCAGGCTCGCCTGTCAGCAGTTTCCAAGCCAAGTGAGGAGATCGACCCCATGGACTGGCGTCACCGCGCGGTATGCCGCGACGAGGACCCGGAACTGTTCTTTCCGATCGGTAATACCGGTCCGGCATTGATGCAGATCGAAGAAGCGAAGGCTGTGTGCCGTCGCTGTCCCGTCATGTCAGAGTGCCTTTCGTGGGCATTGGAGAGTGGCCAGGACGCCGGCGTGTGGGGCGGCCTGAGCGAAGACGAACGCCGCGCCCTCAAGCGCCGCAATGCCCGCGCCCGGGCCCGAATGTCCTAACCCGCCGACCTGCGCCGATCAGCCCCGGAAGTTCCGCTCCCGCCGGCTGATCGGAACCCGCAAGGTTACGGCGGTACCAGGCTGCGCCGGGCCACGACGGGTGATCTCCAAGGTCGCGCCCAGTTCCGCTTCCACCAAGGTCCGAACGATCTGCAGGCCCAACCGGTCACTGTTGTCGAGGGAGAACCTCTCGGGCAGGCCGGCGCCGTTGTCGAGGATCTGAACCGTCAGCACGCCCCGGGCCCGGTCGCCCACCACGTGCACCGAGCCACTCCGGTTACCCGCGAACCCGTGTTCAACCGCATTGCCGACCAGCTCTGTGAGCACCATCACCAGCGGCGTCGCCAACTCGGCCGGTAGCTGGCCGAAGCTGCCGATCCGTTCGACCAGCACCCGGACGCCGGAGCCGGCCACGTCCCCCAGCATCGACAGCAGCCGGTCGACCACCTCGTCGAAGGCGACCTCCTCCTCGATCGCCGAGGACAACGTCTCGTGTACCAGTGCGATCGAGGACACCCGGCGCATCGACTCCTCCAGCGCGGTACGCGCCTCGGGATTGGCCACCCGGCGCGACTGCAGCCGCAACAGCGCCGCGACCGTCTGCAGGTTGTTCTTCACCCGGTGGTGGATCTCGCGGATGGTGGCGTCCTTGCTGAGGATCTGCCGGTCCCGGCGGCGCAGCTCGGTGACGTCCTGCAGTAGCACCAGGGCTCCGAGCGATTCACCGCGCGGGTGCAGCGGGATCGCCCGGAATTGCACGATCGCGCCACCGCCGTCGAGCTCCCGGCTCAGCGGATGCTCCCCCCGCAACGCCTCGGTGGTCATCCGGTTGAGGTCGTCGGCCTTGAACGGGTCACGGGCCAGCTCGGTGGCCACGTCACCGAACTGCGCGCCCAGCAGGTTGCCGGTGTAACCCAGCCGCCGGAACGCCGAAGAACCGTTGGGACTGGCGTAGAGCACCAGGCCGTCGGCATCCAGGCGCACCATGCCATCTCCCACCCGCGGCCCGGCGCCCTCCTCGCGCTCGCTCGGCGGTCCGGGAAACTTGCCGGTGGCCACCATCGACGCGAGGTCGGCGGCGCTCTGCAGGTAGGCAAGCTCGAGCTGGCTGGGGCTGCGCAAGCTGGTCAGGTTGCCGTCGCGGCCCAGCACGGCCACCGGCCGGTCACCGAACAGGATCGGGATCGCCTCGCGCCGGATCGGGGTGTCGCCCTCCCAGTCCGGATCGGATTCGCGAAAGATCCGGGCCTCGGTCAGCGCCACCCGCAGGGCCGAGGCACGCTGGCCGGCCAGCCGCTCGCCGACCCGGTCCTGCAGGTAGGCGGTGGCTCCGGTGGTCGGGCGGCACTGGGCCGCGCACAGGAACTCGCCCTCGGTGGCGGTGGGAACCCACAGCAGCAGATCGGCGAAGGACAGGTCCGACAGCAGCTGCCACTCGGCCACCAGCTGTTGGAGGTGGGCGGTCTGGTGCTCGTCCAGCTGCGTCTGGCTGGCGAGCAGGTCCGACAGTGCTGACATGGTGAACAGAGAGTGCCACAGTTCCCAGCCGGCAGCACGGGACCGGCTGGAGCGTCCTCGCCGCGACCGCAAGTCGCTCTGGGACAGGCCACCTGGTAGCGCTACGGTCAGAGACGGCGCCTTCCACCGCGATAGCGTGTCGAAACGCTGAGTAGACCGGTCATGCACTACATTTCGTCGGTTCTCACCTAGGAGGTTGTCTTGTCCCAGCCATCCAGGCACCGCCTCTCGCCCGGCGCCACGGTAGCCGCCGGCATCCTGCTGGCCGTACCGATCCTCGCCCTGCTCTGGGTGCCGATCTATGCCCGCAAGGACCCCGAGCTGTGGGGATTTCCGTTTTTCTACTGGTACCAGATGCTCTGGGTGAT
>DASZEI010000337.1:0-2871 GCA_035940975.1 Jatrophihabitans sp.
GAGACCGACGAGGACGTCCTCGAGATCGCGACCATGGCCCAGGACGTGATCCGGGCCGGCCGGCAGGCCACCGGCTCCCGTGACATCAAGGCCACCGTCTCGATCGGCGGCTTCGTCCCCAAGCCGCACACCCCGTTCCAGTGGGCCGCGCAGGCCGCCCCGGAGGTGATCGACGACCGGCTACGCAAGCTGCGCACCGCGATCAATTCCGACCGCTCGCTGGGCCGCAACATCGGCATGCGCTACCACGACGGCCAGCCCTCGCTGATCGAGGGACTGCTCTCGCGCGGCGACCGGCGGGTCGGCGCGGTGATCGAGCAGGCCTGGCGCGACGGGGCCCGCTTCGACGGCTGGAGCGAGCATTTCTCCTACGCCCGCTGGATCGCGGCCGCCGAGGCGGCACTGTCGCCGGCCGGCGTCTCGATCGAGTTCTTCACCACCCGCGAGCGCCACGCCGACGAGGTGCTGCCCTGGGACCACCTGGACTCGGGCCTGGACAAGCAGTGGCTGTGGGACGACTGGCAGGACGCGCTGACCGGCTACGAGCAGGACGACTGCCGGTGGACGCCGTGCTTCGACTGCGGGGTCTGCCCGACGATGGGAACCGACATCCAGATCGGGCCGACCGGCAGGTCGCTGCTGCCGCTGATCGCCAAGGCCCCGCCGCTGTCGTCGGCTACGCCGCTCGCGTCGTCTCCCGTCTCGTCCTCCTCGCCCGGTCAGGGCTGAGGCCGGCGATGGCGCGCAGGCAGCCCGAAGGCCCGGCGCACGTCGCCCCGGTGCAGCGGATCAGGTTGCAGTACGCCAAGCGGGGACGCCTGAGGTTCTGCTCGCACCGTGACTTCGCCCGGGCCTTCGAGCGCTCACTGCGCCGGGCCGAGGTGCCGATGGCGTACTCGGCGGGCTTTCATCCGCACCCCAGGATCAGCTATGTCGGCGCGGCGCCGACCGGGGTCGGTTCGGAGGCGGAATACCTGGAGATCGCGCTGGCCCGCCGTTGCGAGCCCGAGCAGGTCCGGGCGGCGCTGGACGCCGTGTTGCCGGACGGCTTGGACATCGTGCGGGCCCTCGACGTCGAGGACTGCCGACCGGGCTCGCTGACCGAGCAGATGCACGCCTCGGTCTGGCAGCTGGAGCTGGCGGCTGACCCGGCGGTGACCGCCGCGGCCCTCGCCCGGCTGCTGGCGGCCGAGTCGGTCACGGTGGATCGGCTGACCAAGGACGGCCTGCGCAGCCTGGAGGTCCGGGCGCCGATCGTGGCCGCCGAGGTGTCGACCGAGCCCGGAAATGACACCCGTGCGATACTGAGGGTGGTCGTCCGTCAGGTCACCCCGACGGTTCGGCCCGACGATGTGCTCACCGCTCTGCGGGCCGTCGCCGGTTTCGCCCCGTCGCAGCCCCCTCGGGCTACCCGGCTGGCGCAGGGACCGGTCGATGACGCGGGACTGGTGACAGATCCGTTGTGCAGCACCGAGCTGCCGGTCAGCCGAGCAGCTACTGAGCACTGAAAGGCCGTCAGCACCCGCTGGCGGGTTGGACGTTCTGCCCGCAGTTGAGGGCAGGGGTGACACGAGTTGCCCGTTCGCTCCCGCGAACGGGGTGAGAAGAGACTTTGCGTTCCGCTCGCGGGTGGGACGCCATACCGCCACTGCGCGGCCGAATGCGGCGACAGCCGTGCTTCTCGGCCCCGGTGGTGAGACAGGAGCACCCGAGCAATGCTCGACACGACCCCCATGGACAACACCCCCAGCGACGATCACGCCGCTGAACCGGCCGGCGTCCCGGCCAAGAAGGCCGGTCGCAAGGCCGCTGCCGCCAAGGCCTCGGCCGTCAAGTCCCCGGCCGCCAAGGCGTCGGCTGCCAAGGCGTCGGCTGCTAAGGCTCCGGCCGCCAAGGCTCCGGCTGCCAAGGCCGCTGCCGCCAAGGCTCCGGCCGCGCGCGCTCCGCGCAAGACCGCTGCCAAGAAGGCGGCTCCGGCCGCTGCTGGCACGGCCGAGTCCACCGCTGCCGATCGCGGCACCGCTGAATCAGCCGCTACCGACCCCGGCACCGCCGCGCTGACGGTCGGCGCCCCGGCGACCGGCGCCCCGGCTGACCAGCCGGCTGCCGCCTCCGCACCGGACAGCGGGCCTGACCAGCCCGGTGACGTCGCGGCGAAGAAGACCTCCCGAGCCCGCAAGGCGCCCGCCGAGAAGGCACCGGCGAAGAAGGCACCGGCGAAGAAGGCCGCCGGCCGGGCAGCCGCGGCGCAGACCGCAGCCGGGCCCGCCGACACTGCTGAGCAACCGGCGGTCGAGCAGGCGCCGGCTGCCACCGGGTCCGCCCCGCCGGCGGCTTCCGAAGCTGCCTCTACCGGCTCGGGCGCGGCCGGAACCACCGCTCAACCGGCCAAGCGAACCGCCCGCAAGCGCGTCAGCAAGGCCGCGGCAGCCGCGGCCGAGCAGCCGGGAACCGACTCGACCGCCGAGATTCCGGCTCCCGAGGCGCTGCCGGCGGCACCGGCGCTGGCCGCTCCGGCGGTGTTGTTCCAGCCGCCTGCCGAGACCGCGGCTCCCCGCCGGCGCCGTGGCGGCAAGCGGGCTGCCGCCGAGCCGGACGTCCCGGCCGAACTGCCCGCCGAAGTGCCTGACTTCGTCGATATCGACGCCGACCTCGAGCCGGAAGACGTCGATGTCGACGAACTCGGCACCGGTGAGCTCAGCACCGACGAACTCAGCACCGACGAGCCCGAGGCCGCCGATGGCACCCGTCGCCGCCGGCGGCGTGGCCGGCGCGGGCGCGGCAGCAGGTCCGCCGAGGCCGGCGCTGACACCGACACGGCTCCCACTGACCTGGACGAGGACGAGGACGAGCCCGAGGACGACCATGCCG
>DASZEI010000338.1:0-21346 GCA_035940975.1 Jatrophihabitans sp.
TGTTCGGCGCGCTGTTCCTGCCGGCCGCCGTGTGCGGCAGCCTGCGGCCGCGGGAGCTGCTGCGGGTGCTGCGGCAGGCCTGGGTCGGCTACCTGGCGCTGAGCGTGGTGGCCGTCGGCTACCTCTGGTACTACCTGACCGGCTCGTTCGTGCGCAAGCAACCCGGCTACACCAGCGGCGAGGTGGTGCACTACCTGTGGGTGGCGTGGAGCCACTCGCTGGTGCCGGGGCTGTTCGGCGGGCCGCTGAACACCGACCCGCTCGGCCCGCAGTCCACGGCCGGCACCCCGCTGTGGTGGCTGGTGGTGACCGAGGTGGTGCTGGGCCTGATCGCGCTGCTCGGGATACGCCGGCTCGGCTGGCGGTCGCTGCGCGGCTGGCTGATCCTGCTGCCGATCTTCCTGGTGGCCCAGTACTCGATCGCCACCGCCCGGCTGGCGGTGCACGGGCCCCGGATCGGCAACGAGTTCCGCTACATCTCCGACATGTTGCCGCTGGCGGTGCTGGCGCTGGCGCTGGCGCTGATGCGCCCGGGCTTCGATCCGGCGCACCCGGACGCGCCCGAGCCCCCGCCCTCGCACGCCGCCCGCGGCAGCTTCGGTGGCACGGCCACCTGGCGCGGCATGAACCGCCGGCACCTGCTGTTCGGCGGGGTGGTGCTGCTGGTCACCTGGACCGTGTTCCTCACCTCGGCGGTGCCGATCTCGCGCCGCTGGCACACCGCCCCGGGCCGCAGCTACGTGTCGAACCTGCGGCAGGGCATCCAGGCGGCGGACGCGAAGGGGCCGTGGAGCCTCTACACCGCGATGGCGCCTAACACGGTGTCGCTGAGCACCTACGGCCGCTACAGCAGCACGCCGTTCCTGGCCCGGCTGGTCAGCGGGCACGAGGTCAGCACCGATGACCTGCGCCGGCCGATGTACCTGGTGGACCCGGCCGGGCATGTGGTGCCGGCCAAGTTCCAGACCAGCAGTACCGCGGTGCTGGCTTGCAGCTCCGGCAAGCAGCAGGTGATCGCGGCGCTGAAGCCGGCTCTCGGCAAGGCCAACTGGACGATCAGGTTCCACTACACGGTGGCCAGACCCTCGCTGCTGCGGTTCGCGGTGTTCGACGGTTCGCGCTACATCGAGGCGACCGGGTCGTTCCGGGGCTTTCCGGTGGTGGGCTCCGGGGACCTGACGTTCATGCTGCGCAGCACTGCGATCCAGACCCTGCGCCTGGATGCCCAGCGGGCAGGCATCTGCCTGTCCGACGTCCGATTCGGCCGCCCGCTACCGGCCAGCTGAGGTGTCACACCGAACGGTGGCCGCAGGCGATGGCGAGGGTGTCGAGCATGGCGACGGCGGCCTCGTCGGCGAACTGCCCCCGGTGCAGGGTGGTGCGGGCCCGGTCCAGCCGTTCGGCGATCATCTGCTCGCAGGTGTCGACGACACCGGCCTCGATCAGGATGTCGCGCATCCGTGCGACCTGATCGGCCGTCAACGGCGGCCGCTCGCACAATCGATCCAGCTCGCGAACCGCTGCCGGTGAAGCCTGGGCTCGTGCGATCGCCACCAGCACCGGGCACTTACCGTCGCGCAGGTCGATTCCGACCGGCTTGCCCACCAGGCCGGGCTCGCCGAAGGTGCTGAGCAGGTCGTCACGCAATTGGAAGGCTTCACCGGCGGCCAGCCCGAAGTCGCCGAGCGTTGCCAGCTGGGCGGGTGTGGCGTCGGCCAGGGCGGCACCGATCTGGACGGGCCGCTGCACCGTGTACTTGGCCGACTTGTACCGCAGGATGAGCAGGGCGGTGGACAGGTCAGCCTGGCGGCGGGCGTGCACGACGAGTTCGAGGTAGGCGCCGGCCAGCACCTCGCTGCGCATCACGTTGAACCAGGGTCGGGTCCGGCGCACTGCGAGGCTGTCGAATTCACAGCCGGAGAACATCTCGTCGGCCCACATCAGCAAGAGGTCGCCCAGCAGGATGGCGGCGGCGAGGCCGAACTCGGCGTCCTCCCCGCTCGGTCGCCACTTCGCCGCCATCGTGGCGAACCGCCTCTGGGCACTGGGCATTCCGCGCCGGGTCGGGGCGGCGTCGATGATGTCGTCGTGCACCAGGGCGGCGGCGTGCAGCATCTCCAGCGCGCTGGCGACTTCGAGGATCGGCTGGCTCGCCTGGCCGCCGGTCGCCCGGTAGGCCCAATAGCAGAAGGCCGCGCGCAGCCGCTTACCAGCGCCGGTGGCGGCACGCGCGGCCTCGATCAGGTCGGCCAGGTCGGCATCGACCAGATCGAAGTCCTGCCCCTGCCGGGCAAAGAAGGTGTCCAGCACCCCCTGCACCTCGGTGGCGATGGTCAGGGCGGCCTTCACGCCGGGATGGGTGGAACTCATCAGCTGAACGGGTGCGGTAGCAGGGTGCGCAGTCGGGTACCTCGGCGCCCCCCGATCAGGCGGGGATGGCCGAACCGCTCGCGGTCGTGGCCGATGTGGAACGGAACCAGTTCCGGTACCAGCGCGCGCACGACGTGAATGCCGTCGGCGGTTCCATCGCGCAGGACGGCCGCGTAGACGTGCTGACCGGTCCGCGCCAGCGAGTCCACCAGCGGGGCCGGCGATTCCTCGGCGCCGGCTTCCTCCTCGGCCGCAACTGGTTGAGCCAGCGTTCTGGCCAGGAAACCTCGGATGACGCCGGCATACGGCTGCTGCTGGTAGAGGCGGTGATGGTCGCCGCTGCTTGCCACCCGGTCGGCGGCGATCGGTGCGGAACCGGATCGGTCGAAGGGCTGCCAATCCCCGATGGTGCGACCGAGCTCGCGAACCGCGTGCCGGATGCTGGCCGGACTGGTCGCTCCAGCGGCGCTGGTCAGGTACGACGCGTTGCCACGCAGCGCCACAGCAGCGGTCACAGCCGCGCCGGCAACCGCGTCTAGCCGGGCGAGGACAACGACGAAGCCGAGATCGTGCAAGGCCGCGATGTCGTCCGCGACATCGGCCCAGGGCAGCGTCTCCAGCCGGATGGGGTGGGCCGTCTCGGCGTGATACCACCAACGCAGGACGGCATCGCGTTCGATCACCTCGTAGATCGCGGCGGTCGCCGCAAGATCGAAGCTCCGGTGCGCCGCGGTGCCGCTCGATGTCTCACGTACGAGGGGGGCCGACACCGCCCGGGGGTAGAGGAACTCCAGCGGCAGGTAGCGGATCGTGCCGTCCCGCAGGTCGGTGACCTCCGCCCAGCGATATTCGGCGGTGTCGTCGTAGGGCCGGACCGGAAAACCCGGGCGGCCGTACTGGCGGGGCGAGTACAGCCCGAAGGTGCGGGGATCCAGCGCTGCCCGCAGTTCCGCCCGCCTGGCCCGTACCTCTGCCGGCGCGGCGGGTGCGAACTGCGCGGCCCGCTCGGCGGCCTCCATCTCGGCCCGCGTCCGGGCCAGTGCGGCCGTGCCCGCCGAGCCGGTGCCGACGATGTCCGCGGCGGCCGGTGGGCCCGTCAGCCGCGCCTCGGCCCGCCACGGCGAGTGCGGCAGGAGCCCGACCTGCGCGTCCGAGACCTCCAGCACCGCGGCCGCCGGATGACGCATCTCGGCTATCACCACGCCGATGATGAACGCGCCCTCCAGCGCCGCGGCAACCAGCCGCCGGCCGCCGTGGGCGAAGCGAGGGTCCGCATAGCCGGACTCCTCGCTCAGCCGGCGCCAGTTGCCGTCGATCAGGCCCTCGGCGCTCAGGTCGCGTGCCTCCAGGACAGTGAACCCGGCAGCCTTCAACGAGGAAGAGACCTGGCTGAGCGAGCGCAGTTCGGCCAGCGCGAAGCTGCGGCAGACATCTTCGTTCAGGGCGCGTTGCCGCACGTCGAGGGACTCGCCGGCCAGCCACTCGTAGGCGACCAGCCGGCCGCCGGGAGCGAGCACTCGACAGCACTCCGCCGCCCACCCGTCGAGGTCGGGCAGGTGACAGCCCGCCTCGAACTGGTAGAGCGCATCGAATGAGCCGGTGATGAACGGCAGTGTCATCGCGTCGCCCTGCACGAAGCCGAGGGGCACCGGTACCGCCCCGGGCGCACCCGCGGTTACGGCGCGGTGGACATTGACCCAGCTGATGTCGATGCCGACTACCGCCGCGCCGGTTCGGGCGGCGATCGCCCGGGCCGGGCCGCCGATGCCACAGCCGATGTCGAGGATCCGCTGCCCGCGCCCGATGCGGGCCGCGTCGATCACCAGCTGCTCGGCCGCGGCGACTGCCTGGGCCCGGCTCTGCGCGCCGGTCGACGTACCGAAATGGAAGGACGGCCCCCAGACCCGCTCGTAGGCCGGTGACATCTCGTCATAGAACGCCCGCACCAGGCGGCGGTAGTTCGCGCTCCGGTAAGCCGGCGAGTGCGCCTCCGACGGGCTGGTGTCGGTCAACGGGTAGGTGTCAGTCATTCGAGCGCCCCCCGATCACAGCGGCGTACAGGACGCTCTGGACGGGAAAGTGAAGGCCGACGGCCGTGGCCAGAGCCTGGTCGTCGAAGCCGCAGGACGGCAGGACCGGCAGGCCGAGAGTCGTTGCGACGAGCGCGAGGTTCTGCATCGCGTGTCCGGCTTCGAGCAGCATCAGGCGGTACTCCTTGCCCGCGTACTTGGCCAGGGCCGGCCGGGCGAAGTCTGCCCAGAGCAGGACGATCACCGCGGCGTCGGCCACCCCGTCGTTACCGAAGAGGCTGCCCAGACCGTCGGTCCGCGCCGGCGGTCCGAACGGGACGAGCGCCTCGGCCATCGATTGCAGGTACCAGGGGCGCGGAGCCAGCCCCTCGATGCGCAGCGGGCACACGATGACCTCGATCGGATAGAGCGCGCCACCGGACGGGTAGGCCCGCCGTCCCGGCGCGACCGCGGCCGACCAGCCGGACCCCTCGTCCAGGTGGCCGAACGCCGTCAGCAGGACCGCCGCCAGGTCGGGCAGCGGCAGCGCCGACCGGGTGAAGCGAAGCTGGGATCGCCGGCGGGCCAGAGCCGCGCGCAGCGAGTCCTCCAGCGGCTCCGGGACGGCAAGGGCAGCCAGATCGACCGCGCCCGCCGAATAGCCGGTTGCCCTCAGCAGGTAGTCCGCGTCGTAACCGCCGTCCGGGACCGGGCTTCCGTCCAGGGTGTCGCGGTGCTGATCGACAAGGTTTCTCATGGCGCGGTGCCGGCCGCCGCCAAGTGGTGATGCCCGAGCCGGCGGCTGCTCGCAGCCAGCGCGGCCAGCGCATACGCGGTGGTGATCGTCGAGCTACCGAACGCCTCGTCGCCGCTCATGGTGCCGAAGAAGATCCACGGCTGGGCCTCCCAGGAACCGTCGCTCGCCTGCCGGTCGAGCAGGGCCGCCACTCCGGCGTGCAGTGCTGTGACGTCCTCGGCTCCGGCCGCGCAGGCCAGCCCGGCCAGCGCGAACGCGGTGGACAGCGACTCGGGCTCGGCCGCGTCGAGTGCCCACGCTCCGGCACTGTCCTGCCGCCCGCGCAGGAACGCGCGGCCGCGGGCAACTGCCGGGCTGTTCGGCGCGTGCGCGGCCAGCAGCGCGAGCGCCTTGTACGTGCCGTAGTAAGGACCGGCGTACCAGCGGCTTTCCCACGACCCGTCGGCCTCCTGACGCCGGGACAGGAAGGCCACGAGCCGGTCGAGTTCGCCTGCGTGGCGGTGCGGTTGGTAGCAGTGCAGGGCGAAGCCGAAGTTGGCGACGACCTCGGTGTGGGTGCCCCAACCACCCATCACCGGAAGGTAGTCGAGCACAGCGGCATCGGCCGCTGTCCGCCCGCGCGGGTCGATCACCCAGGTCGGCACCCCGCCGTCCTCACCGGGGCTGTCCAGCAGCATGCGGATCGGCTCGTCGCCGCTTTCGGCCAGCCGGCCGCCGTCGGTCGCGCAGTACCGGGCCAGCGCCTGCACCACCTGCCCGATGTCGTCCGCGTCCGGCGGCAGTTCCGGCACCGACGGCAGGTAGCTCCATCCACCGCGTACCCCGCGATGCTTGGCTCTCAGCAGGGCGAGCAGGTCCTGGGCCAGAACGGCGTCGGGCACCGGGATGCCCACCTCGCGCGCGTCGAGCAGCGCGCAGGTGATCACTGCCCGCTGGGCGACAACGGCCGGATGCGTCTCGTAGGACCAGTCGGAACGCGGCAGGTGAAGCCAGTGGGTGGCTTCGGCGTAGCCGGTGGCCTGGGCGGCGAGCAGGAAGGCCACGGCGCGCTCGAGCGGCCCCGACTGATCCGGCGAACCCGGTTGCGGCGAACCCAGTTGCGGCGAACCCGGTTCCGGCGAACCCGGTTCCGGCGGCCGCACTGCCGGCCAGTCCGTCCAGGCCATCGCCATCGCCCGGGTGAACCGCACCAGTCCCTCGACGGCGTACCCATCGTCCGCGGCCGCCTGGATCCGCTCGATGGCCACCCGGGCTGCGGCGACGCCAGCGGCGACGGCGTCGTAGAGATCAGCGTCCGCCAGCTCGGGGTCGGCCGGCGACGCCTCCGCGAGGAGGGAATTGGCCCGCCCGGCGTCGAGGTCGGCGAGCAGGTCGGCCGCGTCGTCGACGACGGCCAGCACGGTGCCGACCGCACCGGCCACCTCCCGCGGCGGTGGCAGGTCGCCGGGCCGGGCCAGCTCGCCGATGGCAAGGGTCACGTCGCTCGGCAGCGCCAGGTCGGCGTGGCCGGCCGCCTCGTTCTCGACCTGAACCGTGTAGAGCCGGCGCACCAGCGCACCCAGCCGGTCCCAGGCGGCGTCGCCCTCCGGCCGGCTGCGCAGTGCCTGCCCCAGGCGCGCGCACTGGCTCATCAGCACCAGGTAGAGCGCTAGCCGAGCGTCGTCCGCCCGCTCGGCCAGCTCGTCCAGACGGTCGGCCGTCGCGGCCGGGTCCCGGAAGAGCGCGGCGACGAGCTCAGCCGTCACCTGCTTGTCGGCACCGGCCCCCGGGTGCTCGTCGATCAGCATGTCGTACAGGGTGATGGCCGCGTTGAAGCACGCACTCAACAACGCGGCCTGCTCATCCGGTTGCTCTCGACGGGCGATGTCGAGCAACTCCGACTGCCGCCAGCCCAAGCCGAGCAGCAGGTGCAATCGGTCCGAGGGTTGGTCGCCCCCTAGCCGCTCGGCAGCTGCCGCGAACCGGTCCGACCGGGCGATCAACGCCTGCCGGGCAGCCGTTCCCCGGTCGATGAGCTGAGCGATCTCCCCCGCGAAGTCCGCGGCCGGCAGGGCCAGCCCCTCGGCCGTGATCGCCAGGCGCGCGACCGCGCGCAGGTGCCCCGTCGACAGCGACCCCCGGTAGGGCATTCCGCTATCCAGACCAGCAGTTGCTGGTCGGCGGCGGAGGCGGCGCCGGAATGGCGTTGAGCCGGAACCAGGCGTAGATGCTGGGGTCGTTCGGAGCCGTCCCGACGTTGATGCAGACCTGGTAGTAACCCGGCGCCGAGGCGCACAGGTTGACGTTCACCGGCACCGGAACCCAGTACCACCCGTCGCCGTTGTTGGCGCTGGCGTAATTGAACGTCGCGTTGTAGATGGGTGAACCGAGCGAGTTGGCCACATTTACCCACATGGCTGCCCCCTACACCGGCCGTCGAGCCAGCCCGCTGGCGGCGTGCTCGGCCCGGGTGGCTTCTAGAACCTGCTGAGCGGACAGCTTGGGCCGTTCCCGAGCTTCCGGCGGGATGGTGGCGACCGCGGACGTCGTGGGCACCTCCCCGGGGGCGCCACCCTGACCCGGTGTCCCGGACGGCGCGCCCGCGTGCGACTGGAGGTCGGATATCTTCGCGACCAGGTCCCGTTCGCCACTGATGGGGAAGTAGTAGGCCGGCACGAACTGCCTGATCTCGGTCAACGTCATCGTGCGACCCCTGAAGGTCACCGTCGCGTTCGGTCCACCCAGCGCGTCGGTCAGGTCCTCCAGGCTGTTGATCGGGTACTTCGCGTTGGCGTTGATCTTCTTCACCAGGAGAGCTGTCTCCTTCAGCTCCGGATTGCCTTCCATCAGCCGGTGCAGCATGGGCAGGTCGCCCTGGTCGAATAGCTCGGCCATGTCCTCATCACTCCTTTCATCGATTCGGTGTTCCCGGAACGGAACGACTCGAAAATCCTTGAGGTCCAGGCGGGTCTCGTGATCCTCGGAACGCGCACCGTTGACCGAGGTTCCCTGGAAGTAGTGCCGTTGCCATTTCAGCGGCGCACAACTGTTCGCGTCATGTCGCAGCCGATGGTTGAAGCGCTGGCGGCTCCATTGCCACAGGTAGTACGCCTTGGCCACCTCGTCGTCGGCGTCGATCGCTTCGATACGAGGCTCGAACCCGGCCAGTCCACCGCGACGCACCGGCACGATCAAGCAGATCGGCTCGCCCGGCTCGAAGACCACCTCGGTGTCCGGACGGGTGAACTTCCAGTTCATCGTGAAGGTGGCCGCGCACCAGTCCGTCTCCACGACGCCTTCGAGCGCCGTCATCGAGTCCTTCGGCGCGTTGGCAGGTCCGCGGGCCAGCAGGTTGTATCCGGGTGGGGTACGGAACAGGAAGGGAATGGTCCAGGTCAGGATGCCGTGACCGAAGTGGCTGGCCACCTCGTTGCCGGCGGATTCGACCCACACCTCGGCGGGGGAGTTGCCGCCGGCCCACCTGGCCCGCACCCGATGGGTGTTCAGGATGTGCCAGCCGTGCTGATTGGCGATCAGCAGGGGCAGGCAGCGCTTGGCGAAGCCTTCCTCGGTCAGGTCCATCCACTGGCGGTTGCGAGAAGCCGGGACGATCGCCGGGCCGTCACCACGTCCGATCCGGTAGGCGATCAGTGGCCTGGGCGATGTAGTCGAGGCAGTCGCAGATCTCTGACGCCGCATAGTGATTTCCCTTGGCGTATTCGTTGGTGATGTAGTGCACGAGTTCGTCCACAGCGGCGATGGCCTGCGCCGTCACGGTGCGCTCGTGCAGCGCCTGGCGCCAGGTGCTGAGGGAATCATCCGACCCCGCGAATTCCAGGGCATGAGTCAGGACGTCCAGCGCGTCGACCCGTTCGGCGGCATCACCGTCGACCAGCCTGCGCTGGATCTCCAGGGTGACCTCAGTGGGCATGGGACGACGGATCGCTGAGGAGTCCGCGCGAACCGAGCAACTCAGTCACCTTGTGGACGAGATCGGCTCGGTCGGTGATGGGAAAGAAGAAGGACGGGATCAACTTCGCCCCGAACTCGGTGTCATAGCGCTGCCCGTCGAACTCGACGGTAGGCCCGTGCGCGAGCAGCTGCGCGCGGAACTCCTCCTTCGTCGCGATCGGGTAACTAAGCACCACGGCTTCACTCAGCTTCGCAAGCGCCGTCACCACGCCGTTTGGTTCTTCAACGGCCATACCTGCCCCCAAACCCGCTCCTCAGTCAGTTCTTGGTATTTGAATGAGGAGGGGTTCGTCTGAGTTTCTCGCCGTTGTTTTCCCCTGTCAAGATTGAGGTTCGGCCGTTTGCGGTGCCTTGCCCCGCCCAGCCGGATGTTGCTCGGCGAGCGAATAACCGCCGCGCCAGAAGCTGCGAATCAGCAGTTCACGCGCGAATGATCTGGTGGTCGGTCTTACTCAGCCAGGAGCGAAAGGGTTGCTCGGATGACCTGCATACGGCCCGAAGGATCCTCAGCTGACGGCCCAGTAGTTCGTTGCGTCCTGGGTCGACTCCACCCATTCCTGGCCGCAGAGGATCGAGACCGCCCGCCGGGTGTTCGGATCTTCGACCCGCACCACCTTGGTGCACCGGCGGATGAAGAGCTGGTCGGCCGGCCATTCGGTCGGCTGGCCGTTCAGTTCGAGCTTGCGGTCGTCGTGCCGCACGCGGTAGGCGGCCAGCGGAAGGGCGTTGCCCAGTGGATGGATGCCTGGGCGGGGCTGCCAGTGGCCGGCCGGGCAGTAACGGACCGCGCCGTAAGCGGGGAGGGGTGAGTCGTGCATCAAGGACCTCGATGGGGCTGCAGGAGATGTGGGTCGAACATACGTTCGATAATAGTTGGTCGGACGGCGGCTCTGGAAGAGCCATCTGCCCTGGGTGACTCGGCGGATCAACTGGCGGCGCATCGAGAGTGGGATGCGCGGGGTCTCGACGCGCCGCCAGCTGTCGTGTCCCGGACCGGCAGCTTCATTGCCGGGCCCGTGAGAAGCGACTGACCCCGGCGCAGGTGATGCAGTCAGGGTCCGGGTCATCGACATCGCGGGGGTCCACCCGGGTGCCCGGGCGGCCCGGCTCGCCGATCAGATCGATGTCGAGCCAACGTGCCGGCGGTCGCGCCCCGGACAGCCAGGCCGCCAGCTCGGACAACGCGGCGTTGACGGCCAAGCCGTTGAGATACACCACGGACGGGCTCTTGCTCCCGGTGCCGTACCCGTGCTGGCGGTCCAGGCGCTGCTGGTGCAGGGGTTTGGCCCAGCGGGCGATCTCGGCCGCGTCCAGTTCACCGAGACAGCTCAGGCACGGCCCGTCGGGCGTGGTGAAGATGATCACTCGGCCTCCCAGCGCGAACGGTTCGACGGCGTCATCGACGCCGGTCGCGATGTCGATATAGGGCGTCCGGGTCCGCACGGCGATCTGGTTGAGCCGGTTGCGTGGGCCGTCGTTGTCCACACAGCCGATGATCAGGTCGAGGTCTTCGAGTTCGGGGTGCTCGTCGCCGGCGGTGACACCGCCAGCGGCTGACACATTGATCAGCGGGTTGATGGCGCGCATCCGCTTGCGGGTCACCTCGGTCTTCGGGTGGCCGACGTCGGCGTAGCCGGCGGTGACCATCCGGTTGAGGTTGCTGATCTCGACGTGATCGTCATCCATGATGAGGACGTTGCGAAAGCCCAGGTACGCCAACGATTGCGCGATGTGGGACCCGGTGCCACCGGCGCCCACCACCGCGACCCGCATGGTGGTGATCGCGGCCTGGGCCCGGGTGCCGAGCAGCGGCAGCTGCCGGGCCAGCCGTTCCTCGGCAACGGGTATCGCGTTCAGCACCCGCAGCTGATCGCCGAAGACGGTCAGGGTGCTGAACTGGCCACGTTCGACGCCGCCGTGCGCGTCGAGCCGCCACCACTCGGCGTGGACGGCGCCGTCGGCCCAGACCGCGGCCCCGTAGGGCGTGCCGTCGAGCAGGTCCAGGCAGTAGCCGACCGTCGGCGCGAGGGTGTCCTCATCGGTAGGTGAGAAAGCCGGCGGCCCGTGCCGGTGACTGTGGAACTCGACGATGCCGCGGCCGGTGGCCAGGGCGTGGTTGTGGACCCGGTCCAGGGCCTGATCAGACAGGTACCAGCCGTCGATGCCACGGGTGGTGTCGGCGTCGGAGATCAGCGTGATCCCGACGACTTCCAGCACCGGGCCGGTGCGGACGTCGTTGCTGATGGTCCGGGTGTAGGCGAAGGCGAATCGTTCACCGTCGGTGCGGGCGAAATGCTCCTCGAGGCGTTCCCACTGGTGGGCGTCGGTGAACTTCAGTGTGCTCAACGTTGTCAGCTCGCTTCGTCGAATCGGGTAAGCGCCCCGGCGAGGTAGTCGGTCAGGTTGCTGCCCGCCGCCGGCTCGGCCTTGGGTCTCCAATCGGCCGGGTTGACGTGGTAGGAGAGCTGCAGCCACGGCTTGCCCGCGTGGTTCTGGATGCCTTGGCTGTTGCCGGGGACGCCGCCGCCGGCCAGGGTGAGATCCGGTCGCGCGCAGACGTTCTCCGGCTGACCGGCGGGGTAGTTGACCGGGATGGCGAACAGCACCTCGGTGCGGTTATGGGACCAGCCGGGCGGTAGCCGGTAGTCGGCAAGGGTGACGACGAGGGCTTCGACGTCGAGCGACGCGCTGGGAAACGCCCGGCGCAGGAGTGGGTTCTCCCGCGCCAGGCGCTGCCGCAGGTCGGCCGAGATCGGCATCACCTCAGCCCCGCTTGAAACGGGGACGGCGCTTGAAGTGGGCACCGGCGGACAGGTTCACCGTCTCGGCCGCGCTGACGGTGACCCGGGATCCGTCGTTCAGGAGCTGGATCAGCCCCTGCTGCGGGTCCAGGCCGGCCGCCACCATGATCTGGGCGCCGGTGATCGTGGGCTGGTCGTACTCGTAAACGGTGCCGTCGACGTCGTAGCCGAACACGGCGTGCAGGCGATGCGGGTTGCCGTTGGGCCGTCCGAGGTCCGTCACGTCGGTGCCGGAAATCGATCGGGTCATGGTCGTCCTCCTCGTGGGCCCCGGTTCGGGGGCTCTCACTTAAAGGTCGACCGGAGGAGTCTGTGTGCAACCCGGCGTGGCGAAAAAGATTTGTCAGCGGGTCGTGGTATGGGCGTACGTCAGCGACACGGTGTCCGGCGCGGTCGCCTGCAGCCGGCGGGCGAGGCCTTCTTCGTACGTGGTGACCAGGATCTGGGAGATCGCCCCGGCTTGGGCGGCCCGAACCAGGGTCTGGGCGACGGCGGCGCGCCGAGCCGGGTCGAGGTGCTCGAGGGGCTCGTCGAACCAGATCGTCGAGGCCCGGGTCGCCGACGCGGCGAGCAGCAGGCGGGTCACCAGCAGGGCGGTGGAGCGTTCGGCGCCGCTGAGGTCCTCCAGCAGCAGATCGACGCCGCCCTCGCTGAACGTCAGCTGCCCGGAGGCGCCGAAGCGCAGCCCCTCGGAACCGAACAGCAGCTTCCAGCGGTGACTGATCTCGGTCGCGAGCGGGTTGATGCGCTGGGTCAGGTACCGGTCGGCCAGCGCCGTCATGCTGTTCTGCGCCACTTCCAGGACCAGGTCCTCCCGAGCTGCTGCCACCAGCGTGGCCTGGTCGGCAGCGGCGGTGTCGAGATCAGCCAGCCGCTGCCGGGCGGCCCGGAGCTGGGCGGTGATCGCGCCGTGCTGCTCGGCGAGCTCGACGCTTCGGCCTCGCGCGTCCTCCAGCGCCGCGGTGGCGGCGGGGCCGGGGTCGGCCTCGTCGGGCTCCGCGGGTGGGCGCAGCTTGTTCAGGGCGGTGGTGAACCGGGAGATAGTGGCGAGGCGGGCGCGCAGCCGCCGGGCTTCCTCGCGGCGGTGCTGGATGTCGGTGCCGGAGTCCTCACCCACCCGGCCGTGGACCGCCAGGGCGGCCTCGCGCTCATGCTCGCTCAGCGGGCGCAGGCAGGTCGGGCATTCACCGGACGCTGCCGAGAGCAGCTGGGCGGCCGACGTGGACTGCGCGGCCTTGACTTCGGCCGCCGAGGTGGCGGCCGCGTTGTCCGCCAGGGCGGCAGACGCCTCCTGCTGGCTCTCCTCCACCGCGGTGAGCAGGTCCCGGTCGCCGATCTCGATCACCTCTACCAGCTGCTCGGCCAGCGCGGTCGCCTTCGCGCTGAAAGCGGCGGCCTCCGTCCGGTACTGCTCCCAGCGGGCGGCCAGCCGTGCCGCGGATTCCAGGGTGGCGATCTCTTCGGCCAGCCGCTGCCGGCGTGCGGAGGTCGCCTCGAGCTCGGCTTCCAGCTCTGACACCGCCTGCGTCGCGGCCGTGAAGGCCTCCTCGGTCGCATCGACGTCGGCACGCAGCGAGCTGATCCTCGTCGCCAGCACCTGACGCTGTTCGCCCACCTCGGCCACCGCGCTCAGCAGTGTCTGCACACCGAACACCTGCGCGAGGTGATCGCGGATCGGGAAGCCGGTGGCCCTGCTGGCCGGTGGTGGACCGAACACGATCGCGTCGATCACGCTGCCCTCGGCCGACCAGGCCTCGGCCAGCACCTTCAGATAGCCGCGCTCATCGAGCCGGTGCCCGTCGACGGTCGCCGAGAACGTGCTCGCACCGTTGCGGCGAAGCGATCTACTGAGCCGGACGTCCGGGTGGCCGGGAAGGTCGAGGTCGAGCTGGACCGTCGCCGACTCGTGGCCGCTGCGGATCGCTCTAACCGCCGCCCGGCCGCCGGGCAGGCCCAGCAGGCACCACCGGACCGCCTCGACCAGCGAGGTCTTGCCGACACCGTTCGGCGCGACGAAGAACGTCACCGGATGGCTCAGCCGCAGGTCCAGGTCCTCGTAGGCACGCCAGTGCTGGACGCGGATGTGGCCGATCACGATGCGACTGCCTCGGCGAGCGCCGATAGTCGGCTGACCAGGGCGTTGCCGCCCAGCCGGCCGGCTTGCACGTCGGCCACCACCGCCCCGATGCGCGACGGGTCCAGTGCCTTCAGCGCGGCGACGGCCTCGCGCTTGTGCTGCAGCCGAGGCCTCATCCGGCGCGCGGAAGCCAGCGTGGTGGTGGCGACCGCGACGGCATCCGCACCCACGTCGCCCAGATCGATCAGGTCGGTGAGCGCCGCGACCCGCTCCCAGCGGGGCAGCCGGGCTTCGAAGTACCGGCCGAGGGCGACCTCGAGCAGGTCGGCAGCGGTGTGGATCCCCGGTTCCAGCCATCCCCGGGCCGGGTCGAGCGAGGCGTTGGCGTCCGCCGCGGTCAGCAGCACAGCTTCGCGGGCATCGGGCGAGCTCAGGCATACCGCGGAGATGTCGGGGTAGCGCCGCAGGAAGACCGCGACACCGGCCGGCTCGCCGGTCAATGGCAGTGAGGTGGCGAACAGCGCGACGCTGTTGCCCAGAGCGCTGCACTGAGCCACCGCCGACAGCCCGGCCGGCTGCCACTGCTTCCAGGCAGGCGAATAGTCCACCACCACCTGCCGGTCGAAGCGCAGCTCCAGCTGGCGCAGTGCCACCCCGATCAGGTCCTCGCCGGCCTGGTCGGAGCCGGGTCGCCGATCCGCCACCGCCGGCCCGGAGCCGGCACCGGATCCCACCAGGCCGAGCCGGATCGCCACCGGGTCGTCCTCAAGCGGCGGCAGCGCCGGGGCCCGATCGGCCAGCGCCGCCACGATCGCGAACTGCTCCCGGATCCGCCGGCGCTGATCGTTGGGCAGTCCCGAGATGTCGGGCTGGGGACCGCGGCCCCGCAGGAACAGAAGATAGCTGTCGACCAGATCACTGGCCACGTCGTCGAAGTCAGCTGCGTCGTCCACGGCTCGTCTCCTTTCCGCCTGACGGAGTGCGCTGGCGATTCACGCATCGCCGCAGCGCCTCCAATGCCCGCGAGCGCTGCCGGCTCACCGCCTGGTGCGACGTGCCGACCGTAAGCGCCCAGTCCGACAGTGTCTGGCTGCCCATCACCGTTGCTCGAACGACCGCCCGCTGATCCACCGTCAGCAACTCCAGGCACCTGGCCACCAGCTGGTGCAGCGCCTCTTCCTCCGCGGCGGCCAGGATCTCCCGCTTGTCCGGCAGGGTGCCGGCGACCTCCAGCGCATCGAGGCTGGAGATGCGTTGGCGTTCCCGCAGCATCCTGCGGCCCTCGTCGATACCTCGCCGGTAGGCGATCGTCTTCGCCAGTCCCACCGGTGACGTCATCGCGGCCGGATCGCCTCGCAACAACTCCAGGAAGGCGACGTAGACGACATCGGACACCCGGTGCTCGTCCGGCGACCTGGCGATGACCCGCTGGATGCCGCGGCGAGCGCTCTGATGCATGCCCTCGCGCAGCGAGTCGTACAGGCCGCGGACGTCGCCGTAGCCTGTCTGCCACCGCTCCACGAGCTCGTCGAGCTCGCGCGCATCGTCATCCATCACGACTGGGTCGTCCGAACCCGACTGATTGCAACCCCCTCCGCAAGGCTCGGTGCGGGACGGGGCGTCATCGTCATCGCGGGGCTACGGGGCTACGGGGCTACGGGGCTACGGGGCTGAGGTGGCTGGAAGGGTGTAGAAGCCGTCCGGAAAGCCCAGCACCAGCTTGGCGTCGGTGTGCGAGGACGGGGTCACCGCGCCGAAACCGGTGTCGTTGGGAAAGCTGCGGTTGGCCGCCGTGACGTCGGTGCGGATGACGTGCACCGCACCGCCGCCGATGATCTTGCCGGTGCCGTCGGTGATCGCCACGCACTGCAGCGGGTGCCCGACCCAGTGGATCCAGCCGTCCATCTCACGGGTGCCGCCCACCAGCTGGTCATGGTCGAGCGAGGCGGACTTTCCGAACAGCGCGGCGGGCAGCACCTTGGCCTTGGACAGGTCGATCGAATCGTCCGGCTTCAACCCGCAGCCGATGGTGTAGTCGCTGGTGAACGGATAGCTGCCCAGCCCCTGGAGCCGGGAGATCACCGCCGGCGGGTTCTGCAGCCGGCCCTTGAACGGGTCGGTCGCGTTGAACCGCACCCCGGCGGCCATCTCGTTCTGCACCGGCGTCTCGCCGGCCGTCGTCGCGTACAGCTGCGGGCTGCCGGCCCAGAACACCGCCACCGCCGCGGCGATCGCGGCGACGCCGATGGTCAGCTCGCGCGACGAGCGGGCGGTCCGGACGCCGACCACCGCCACCGCGATCCAGAACAGCCCCGACAGCGACACGTAGCGGGCCTGCGCGCCGTCGCCGGCGAACACCTCGCTGCGGCCCAGCGAGATCAGGCCGGCCGCGAGGGTGGCGTAGGCGGCGACCCCCCACCACGGGATCAGGTCGGCGTAGTCGGCCCGCCGGGTCCAGAACGTCACGAAGCTGACCGCCAGCACCACCAGCCCACCGGCGCCGGCCACCAGCCCGAACGTCCCGCCCGCCGGGTCCCACAGCGTCGACAGGTTGGTCAGGAACGTCTGGCTCAGCAGCCCCGGGTCATGCCCGACCCCCTTGCCGGTGGTGCCGCCGTTGGCGGTCAGCTTGTAGACCACCAGGCCGCCGAAGAACAGTCCGAGCGGCAGGCCCCAGCGCCACCAGCGATCACGCTGCAACAACGCGACCACGACGACGGCCAGCGGCGCGGCGAATCCGGTGCCGTAGGTCAGCAACGCCATCGCCGCGGCGGCGGTGGCGAGGAAGGTGCGCCGGTCGCGCGCGAACAGGATGGCCAGCAGGCCGAACACGTTCGCGGTGATCCAGGCGGTGCCGCTCATGCCCTTGAGGAAGTTCCAGGCCCCGGTCGGGCAGAACAGCACGGCGCTCGCCGCCAGCAGCATCAGCGCCCGGGCCAGGCCGGTCCACCGGCTCGGCAGCAACAGCCACAGGATCGCCAGCGACGCCAGGCTCATCGCGATGGCGAAGTAGCCCAGCTCGTGGTTGGTGCCGTTCAACAGCTTGGCATCGAGGTAATAGACCACCTGCGGCGTGAAGAACGGGTGCTCGTTCTGGTAGCTGAACAGGCCCCGGAGGTGCAGGCTGCCGTCCGGATTGGTGATGCGCACCAGAGCCGTCCAGTAGTCCTGGTACTGCATCTGGGTGGTGCGGTGCACCCGCAGCGCCATCACCAGGGCCGGCAGCAACGCCAGCAGCGCGGCGTACCAGCCGGGGCTCAGGGTCCGGGCGCGCTCACCGAAGCGGCCGAACCGGCCCGGCCTGCCGGGCCGATCACCGGCCGGCGCCGTGCCTACCGCGCTCGCCCCAGCCGCCGTCCCGGTTGCGCCGGGGTGGTCGGGATCGGTCTCGCGTTCGGACGGGCTGTCGGTGATCGCGGTGTCCACGGCCCGGCTCAGTTCGCCCGCGGCCGGGCCAGCGCCGGATCGGTCGGTGCCGCCGGGTTCAGCACCGGGGCGGTGGGCACCGAGGCCGGGTTCAGCACCGCCGTCTCGGTGGCGGCTGAGGCTGCCGGCACCGCCGTGGCGCCCAGCGGAGCGGCCGAGGACTCCAGCGGAGCGGCCGAGGACTCCAGCGGAGCGGTCGGCGAGTCCAGCAACGAGGTCTCGGTGGCCGCGGTCATCGCGCCGGTTCCAGCCGTCGGGCCTTGAGCCAAGCCCGCCGGCGCCCTGCCGGTCCGGGCGCGGATGGGTACCGAGGTGTCGAAGTTGCGATCGGTTCGATGGATGATCAGCTCGGCCAGCAGCCCCATGCCGATCAGCTGGACGGCCAGCATCTCCAGCAGGATGCCCAACTGCAGCAGCGGCCGGGTGCCGATGCCCTGCGAGGTGAACAGCCAGACCGCCAACAGGTAGGTCAGGATCAGCGAGCCGATCACGCCGAAGATCAGGCCGATGCCGCCGAGCAGGTGCGAGGGACGCCGGCCGTACCGGGTGATCGAGACCACGGTCAGCAGGTCCAGCGCACCCCGTGCGTACCGCTCCAGGCCGTACTTGGACACCCCGTGCAGCCGGGGCCGGTGGTTCACCGGGATCTCGGTGACCCGGAAGCCGTTGGCGTGCGCCAGCGCCGGCACGTAGCGGTGCAGCTCGCCGTACAGCGGCACCACCTCGTAGATCTCCTTGCGGGCCACCCGCAGCCCGCTGTTGTGGTCGTTGAGCTTCAGCCCGGTGACCACGCCGGTGGCCCGGTTGAACAGCTTGGACGGCAGCCGCTTGCCGATCGGGTCCTTGCGGTCGCGCTTGTAGCCGGTGACCAGGTCGTAGCCGCCCTCCAGGGTGGCCAGCATCCGGGGCAGCTCGTTCGGGTCGTCCTGCATGTCGGCGTCCATCGTGATGACGATCCCGCCGCGCGCCTCGGCGAAGCCGGCGGCCAGCGCCGCGGCCTTGCCGAAGTTGGAGCGGAACCGCAGCGCCCGCACCCGCGGGTCGGCGGCGGCCACGGCCTCGATCGAGTCCCAGGTGCCGTCGGTGCTGCCGTCGTCGACGAAGACGATCTCGTAGCTGAACTCCGGACGCTGCCGCATCGCGGTCACGATCTCGGCGACCAGTGGAGCGATCGTCTTGACCTCGTCCTTGGCCGGGATGACCAGGGAGATGTCCACGTCTGACAGGCGTGCGTTCGTCACGAAGTACTCCGTTCGGCGCTGAAGGAACCCCGCAAATGATACCGCCGCGGGCCTGGCCGCCCGGCCAGCGCGCGCGGCCGCCAGCCGGTACGGGCCCGGCCGGACGGGGTCACCGGGCTCACCGGCCGGTGCTCAGGATCGAGGTCTGGTCGGGGTAGGGCAGGGTCGGGGTCAGCCCGGTCAGCCGGCGTTCGGCCATCCCGGAGCGCTGGATCGCCTCGCGGTAGCGGCGCCTGCGGGTGTTGTCGAAGACGATGATGCCGCCGGGCTCGAGCCGGTGCCGAGCGCGTTCCAGGCACGCCTCGCGAGCCCGGCCGTCGATCACGATCAGCGAGAAGTCGCCGGGCACGTCGTCGATGCTGGCCACGTAGCCGGCGAAGTCCAGGCCGGCAGCGCCCTCCTTGTGCGAGCCGACCGCCGGGGCGGCCGAGGGCACCGGCTCGACGATCCGGAAGTCGACGTTGGCCAGCGGCGCCAGCGAGGGCCGCAGGTGCTCGCCGAACTCGCGGTGATGCTCGACCGAGTGCACCTCGTCGGCCCGCTTGGCCAGCCACAGGGTGCTGGCGCCCGAGCCGTACTCGAACACCCGGACCGGCTCGGGACGGGCCGCCAGCCCGGACAGGTAGGCCTCGACCACGTCGACGGCCCGGTAGGTCCACCAGGGCACGTCCAGCTCGGCGATGGCGAGCGAGTCGTAGGCCCGGGTCAGGCTGTACATCCAGTGCTTGGTGCGCTGATCGCGCGACGGGGCCTGCTCGCTCAGCAGGCCGGCCCGGGTCAGCACCGAGCCCGCCCCGCGCGCGCCGGCCGCGTAGAGCCCCTTGGCGCGCAGCAGCGCGTTGGGCTTGTTGGTCACTGGATGCTCCCGTTCGTCAAGGCGCCGTCAGCCGACGCGCTGGTGGTCGAGGCGGCGGTGCCGGTCGAGGTAGCGGTGCCGGTCGAGGTAGCGGTGCCGGTCGAGGCGGCGGTGCCGGTCGAGGTGGCGGTGCTCGCGCTGGTACCGGAGGCAGCGTCGCCGGTCACGGTCACGCCGGCCCGCCGTACCGCCCACAGCCCGAGCAGCCCGCCGCCGGCGTCGACGGCGATGAACAGCAGTCGGGCGATGGCTGCCACCGCGACCGCCGGCCCGTTGTCCAGGCCGCTGATGGCCAGGAACACCAGCTCGCGCAGGCCCGCCCCGGCCGGGACCGGGATCGCCAGGAAGCCGATGATCCAGGCTGCCACCGCCGCGAACGCCACCCGGGCCGGCTGCTGGGAGTAGCCCAGCGCCTCGGTGACGCACACCGACGCCGCGCCCACCAGCAACCAGGTCGCGATCGACCAGCCGGTGAGCCCCAGCATGGTGCGCCACGGTCGCGGCTCGAGCCGGATCCGGCCGCGGGTCAGCTTCGCGCCGATGACCAGCAGCCGCCCCAGCACCGCCGGGTGCAGCGCGCCGACGCCCAGCGGAATGAGCGCCAGCATCAGCCAGCCCCAGCTCAGGCCGTCGCCGTCGACGGCCACCAGCGGCGCCAGCAGCCCGCACACCACCGCGGCGGCCACGCACATGGCGGCGTAGCAGATCAAGGTCGTGACATAGCCGGTGGCCCGCGAGATGCCGGCCCGGGAAGCCAGCTCGCCGCGGCCCAGCACCGGCCAGACACCGCCCGGGACGTACTTGCCCAGCTCGCCGCCGAAATACCAGGACACCGCGTCCCGGCGCCGGACCTCGGCACCGAACACTTGCAGGCAGCGCCACCACAACAGCCCCAGGCCGGTCATCGCGCCGGCCGCCGCCAGCAGCGCGAGCAGCAGCCAGCCCGGCCGGGCGTCGCCCAGCGCGTCGGAGATGCCGCTCCACTCCCGGGCCAGGGTCAGCACGCAGAGCCCGACCGCCAGCACCGCGATCGCCAGGCCGGCTGCCTTGAGCAACACCGCCAGCCGGGACCGGGCAGCGGCGCGGGGCAGGTCCGGTGCCGGCTGAGTCGGCAAAGACGCGGTCGCGTCGCTGTCGGATACCGGCACGGACATCGAGCTTAGTGCCTGGCCGAGCGCCCGACGGCCACCGCCGAGCGGGGCCCGCCTCACCCTTGCCGCGACCCGCTCGGCGCGTCGGGATCAGGCAGCCCGGTTCGCTAGGATCGAGTTTTGCCCGGTCCCTTTCCCGGTCTGGAGTCCTGCCGTGCCGCGTGTGCTCGTCGACGCCACGGCCATCCCCGCCGAACTGCGCGGGGTAGGGCGGTATCTGGACAACCTGCTGCCGGCCCTGGTGGCTGCCGGCGTCGAGGTGAGCGCCCTCACCCAGGCCCGCGACCGGGAGCACTTCGAGTCCCTGGGCGTGGACTGCGTCCCGGACCTGACGGTGCCGGCCGGCCGGGCCGCCCGGCTGGCCTGGGAGCAGTACGGGCTGCCCGCGGTGGCGGCCCGGCTCGCCCCGGACCTGCTGCACTCGCCGCACTACACCCATCCGCTGCGCTGGAAGGGCCCGCTGGCGGTGACGGTGCACGACGCCACCTTCTTCTCCGGTCCGCAGTGGCACACCCGGACCAAGGGTCCGTTCTTCCGCACCGCCACCCGGCTGGCGGTGCGCCGGGCCGACGCCTGCATCGTGGACTCCCAGGTCACCGCCGACGAACTGCACTACCGGCTGGGACTGGAACCGGACCGGGTCCAGGTCGCCCACCTGGGCGTCGACACGGAGCGGTTCCGCCCCCCGGACGCCGAGGCCAAGGCCC
>DASZEI010000339.1:0-10626 GCA_035940975.1 Jatrophihabitans sp.
CCGGAATCGTTCCTGCAGACCAGCGGCACCACCGGAACTCCCAAGCTGGTCCATCACAAGCACGGCTTCTACGCCCAGATCCTGGAACTCGGCCGGCAGTTCCGGGGCGCCGGCTTTCCGCTGTTGCGTCATCTGTCGCACTCGCCGATGTGGCTGGCCAGCGGTCAGATGACCAGCTTGTTCAACCTGTTCACCGGCGGCGTGCTCTTCCTGCGGGAGGAGTGGAGCCCGGCGGCATTCCTGCGGATCGTCGAGTCCGAACGCATCACCTCGACGTTCCTCACCCCGCCGATGCTGTACGAGGTGCTGGACCACCCCGACTGCGAACAGGCCGATTTTTCCAGCATGTCGATGTTCAACGTCGGCGCGGGTCCCGCCTCACCCAGCCGGCTGCGGCAGGCCATCGACCGGTTCGGACCGGTCCTGCGCATCGTGTACGGCCTGAGCGAGGCGGTGGTGATCACCGCGCTGCCGGGCCTGCGCGAGGACCCCGAGCATCCGGAGCGGCTGCGCTCGTGCGGCACACCCTATGGCGACGTCCAGATCCAGATTCGCGACACCGCCGAGATCTCGCAGCCCGGCAGCCCCGGTGGCACCGACGGCGGGCTGCTGCCGACCGGCCGGACCGGTGAGGTGTGGGTTCGCAGCAAGCTCAGCTTTGCCGGCTACTACGGCCAGCCCGGGCTCACCGCGGCCACCATCGTCGACGGCTGGGTGCGTACCCGCGATCTCGGATACCTAGACGACGACGGCTACCTCTACCTGGTGGACCGGGTGCATGACATGATCGTCACCACCCGGCGCAACTGGGCGATCTTCTGCCGGCCGATCGAGGACGCCCTCGCCGAGCACCCGCGGGTGCGCGCCGCGGCGGTGATCGGGGTGCCCGACGAGACCGTCGGCGAGGTGCCGCACGCGTACGTGGTGACCGACGAGGGCGCCGAGGTCACGGAGCGGGAGTTGATCGAACTGGTCATCGAGTCACTGAACGAGATGTGGGCTCCGCACTCGGTCGAGTTCGTCGAGGCGCTGCCCCGCAACCGCTCGGCAAAGGTGGACAAGCAGGCGTTGCGGGCAGCCTGGGCGGCCCGCGCGGCACTGCCGGCCGACGAGCGGTCGAACCGGGCGACGAGCCGGTCCGGGTGAGCGCACGGAGCAGGTTCCTCGCGCTGATCGGCGCAGACATCGGGTCTACGCTGGGCAGCCAGATCTCGCTGGTCGCCATTCCGTGGCTGGTGCTGATCACGACCGGCAGCCCCACCGACATGGGCCTGGTGGCGGCCGCCGAGATGGTCCCGTACCTGCTGTCGAGCATGCTGCTCACACCGGTGGCCGACCGGATCGGGCTGCGCACCAGTTCGGTGCTGTGCGATCTCGGCAGCGCGTTCGCCTTCGGCTGCATCGCTGCCTTCCCCCACGACGGGCTGGCCTGGTTGATGGTGGCGGTGGCAGCGGCCGGTGCGTTGCGAGGTGTCGGAGACCGGACCAAGCACGTGCTGTTGCGCCCGGCGGCGCAGGCAGCCGGCTACTCGGTGATCCGGCTGACTTCCGGCTACGAGGGCCTCAGGCGCCTGGCCACCATGCTCGGCGCGCCGCTCGGCGGGCTGCTGATCGTCTCGTTCGGCGCTCGCGGCGCGGTGTGGCTGGATGCCGTCTCGTTCGTCGGCTGCGCGGTGGTCGTGGCCAGTGTGGTGGCGGCCAAGCCTGCCGACCCGGGTGCTCCGGCCCCCGTTACCGAGCCGTACCTGGTGGCCCTGCGTGGCGGCTTCCGCTACCTGCGCGAGGACGGGGTGCTGTTCACCCTGCTCGGCGTGGTGTTCACGCTCAATGTCTTCTCCAGCGCCGCAACGGTGGTCTTCATCCCGGTGTGGGCGCGCGACGTGCTGCACTCCCCCGAGGCACTCGGCCTGACGCTGGGGGCCTTCGCGGCCGGTGCGCTGGGGGGCACCCTGCTGTTCACCCTGCTGGCTGAACGGCTTCCGCAATATCCGGCGTTCGTGGTGGGTGGCCTGCTCAGCTGCGCGCCCCGGCTGCTGGTGCTCGAGCTGAGCGACACCCTGCCGATGGTCATCGTCGTCAATGTCGTTGCCGGCATCGGCATCGCCTCGGTCAACCCGATCCTCGGTGCGGCGATGTTCCAGCGGGTACCCGATGTCCTGCAGACCCGGGTGATCGGCCTGTGCACCGCGGTGTGCTTCATCGGTGCTCCGATCGGCGCCGTGGCCGGCGGCTGGGCGGTCACCCGGTTCGGGCTGCACAGCGCCCTGTTCGGCGCGGTCCTGCTGTCCATCGCCGTCCTTCTCGGTCCGCTACTGGCCCAGCGTCGGGTCCGGTTGAACCTGCAGGTGAGCCGCGCGTGATCGGCGAACGCCCTGCCGAACTGGCCGATCCGGACTGCCTGGCAGCGGGCGAGGCAGCGACGCTGCTGGCCGGGCACCCGTGGCGGCGGTTCGTGGTGCTCGGTGACAGTGTCGCCAACGGCCCGTTCTTCCCGGTGCCCGGTTTCTGCCCGCTGCGCTGGTGCGATCGGGTGGCCGCTGAATTGCAGGCGGCGGCTCCGGACCTGCAGTACCGCAATCTCGGGGTCAGCGGCGCGCTGACCCGTGAGGTGCGGGCCGGTCAGCTGGCCGATGCTCTGGACTTCGAGCCCGATCTGGCGCTGGTGCTCTGCGGCGGCAACGACGCGTTCCGGCCCAGCTACGCCGGTGCGGTGGCCGAGGCGGTGGACGCCGAACTCAGCGCCATACTGGCGGCCTTGTGCTCGGCCGGGGCGCAACCGGCGACCATCGGGATCTTCGACGTCTCCTACAGCCCGGCCGTGCCCGACCGCTACCGGCTGGAGTTGCGGCAGCGGCTGGCAGTGCTGGCCGAGCACGCACGCGCGGTGGCGGAGCGCTTCGACTGCGTGCATGCCGATCTGAGCACGCATCCGCGGGCCAGCGACCCTACCCTGTACAGCCCGGACGGCCGGCACGGCAATGCGCGCAGCGACGCGATCGCCGCCGCGGAGATGGTGCGGCAGCTGGGCGCGCGGTTGCGCCGCGGCAGTGCCGGTGGGCCGCCCGCGCCGGCTGCCGAACCGGCGCTCAGGCCGACGGAAGGATCGCCACGCCGCTGAGCAACGCTCCCCGGTCGATGTTCATCACCGCGCCGCCACCCGGAAAGCCCAGCCGTACCAGGCCGCCGCACGGGACACGGCCGTACTGGTAGGGCCCGAAGCACCAGGGCACCGGCTGGTGGACCACCGCACCGGTCCGCATGTCGACGAAATCCATCGACAACAGGTCCGACTCGACATAGTCCTGCAGCAGGAAGCCGCCGCGGTCGACCGCTCGTTCCACGGCCCGACGCCAGAGTTCGGGACTGGCGTCCCTGCCCAGCAGCACATCGATCCCTGCCGAGCCGCCACCCGGCTTGAGCACCAGCTCCTGTTGCCGGGTAACGGCGTCCTGGATCAGGCCGGCGTCCAGCAGCAAGGTTCGGGGAACGTGCGCGCGGACCACCGCCTGGTCGGCTTCGGCCAGCTGGTCGAGATCCTGCCAGAGCCAGGCCAGCACCAGCTTGTTGCTGAGCAGCCAGGTTGCCGACGAGGTGAACATCCTGACCGTGCCCGCGAGCAGGGCCGTTTCCAGCGCTCGGAGCCCCGGACAGTCGGGGGCCTTGTCCGCAATGAACATCCGGAAGACTGCCGGCACCGGCTCATCGCCGGCCAGCAACCGCTGTTGCTCATCGAGCCTGAGCCACTGCAGCCAGTACGGAAACAGCGCCAGGCCGGCCACCTCGGCTCCGTGGGCGGCGAACGGCGCGAACTTGTCCAGGAATTGCTGCGGATCGACCAGTCCGGCGTGCGGGGCAGCCAGGTCCATCACCATCGCGAGCCGGTCGCCGCGGGCCGGCCCGAGCCAGTCCGCGAGGGCCCGGAAGCGTCCCTCGATCGCCGGGGGCGGAGCGTGCAGGCCGATCCGATCGGTGATCCCGTCGGCCAGGTACACCTCGGCGAAGCGAGTCGCGATCATGTCGGAGTCCAGCGCACCGCCGAGGGCACTGTCGATGTTGAACTCCACGAACTTCGGCACGCCACCCGAGAGCAGGATGTCGGGGCGCCCGGCGACCAGCAGGTTCTCGCTCAGCGTTTCGGCCTCGTTCAACAAGGCGATCTCGCCCTCGGCCACCCCCATCGCCCGGCGCAGTTCACCTACGGTGGCGGCCCGGCGCTGGCAGGCAGCCAGGATGAGTTCCAGCATCCGGCCGGCCACGTCATGCAGCGCGCTGAACATCGCCTCGGTCATGATCGGCGGCCGGAGCGGGCGCCACTGCTCGTTGAAGCTCTGGACACCGGACTGGACCTCAGCCCAACTCCGAACACCGGAGGCCACGATCAGTTCCCGCGCCTCGGCCGGCAGCGTCTCCCAGCCGGTGCCCGGGCTGCCCCACCGGAACCGGGGTGGGCTCGCTGTGCTCATCCCCGCCACAGGGTGGGGCAATACGCCGGATCGGCATAGTCGGGAAGGCCGCCGGCGGTACGCCGGACCAGGGTGTCGTGGTTGTAACCGGCCAGTGCTCCGTCGGAAAGCCGGAACTCCTGGTAGGCGTTGGCGCCGTCCTGCAGGTGCAGCGAGATCGCTCGGCGCGGTCGCTGGCTCAGGTTCGTGCTGCTGCCGTGGTAGGTGCGGCAGTGGTGAAAGCTCAGGTGTCCCTTGGGAATCTCCATCGGGACCTTGACCACCTCGACGCCGTTGTAGGCGGCGTTCTCGGCCAGCATGACATCCAGCTGAGCCCTGTCTCGCTCGGCGAAGTGCCGCACCGTGCTGTCGTCGGCACCGATCTCGCGCCAGCGGTGGCTGCCGTCCACCATGGTGATGGTGCCCATCTCCACACCGCAGTCGTGGAACGGGATGAACGCGGTGAGCATCCGGTCGGAGGTGCAGCACGCCCAGTAGTGCTTGTCGAAGTGCCAGGGCACCACATTGGTCGGTTCGGCCGCGACCGGCGGCTTGTAGATCATGGTCGACTGGAAGATCCGGATCTCCGGGACCTGCGCGAGCCTGGCCGCGACGGCGCCCAGCAACGGCTTGCGCAGGATCTTGGCGATCGCATCGCTTTCGTAGTGCACATAGTCGTTGTGCCGCTGGACCTGACCGTGCTCGGGTAGCCAGTAGGCCAGCTTCGGCGGCCGGCTCGGCAGCAGGTGGTCGCGGACGCCGTCGTAGTAGTCGTCGCTGGCCATTACCAGGGCATCGACCTCGTCGTCGCTGAACAGCTTGCCGGACAGGTACCAGCCGTGCTCGGCATAGAACCGGACGTCGTCATCGGAGGGCAGTAGTGCTTCTTCCTCGTCGGTAAGGTTGAACTCGGTGTTGGGCATCATCACGCTTCCATAGGTTCGGGGTCGGGGTCGGCGGCCATCGGGGTCGGGGCGTGCACCATTTCGCGTTCCTTGGCCTCGTACAGCGCCTTGATGTTGCCGCTGCCGAAGGTGCGGGCGCCGCGCCGCTCGATGACCTCGATGAACAGGGTCCGCCGGACGTGGGTGGACTCGGTGAAGATCTGCAGCAGCTGACCCCAGTGGTCGCGGTCGACCAGGATGCCGAGCCGGGCCAGGTCGTCGATCGAGGCGTCCACGGAGCCGACCCGTCGCTCCAGGTGCTGGTAGTACGTCGCCGGGGTGGTCAGGAACCGGACGCCGCGCCCGCCGAGCCGGTCCACCGTCGAGACGATGTCGTCGGTGATCAGTGCCACGTGTTGCACGCCGGCCCCGGCGTGCCACTGCAGGAAGTCGTCGATCTGCCCGGCCCGCCGGTCGGTGTCCGGCTCGATCAGGGTGAAGGTGACCTCGCCGGACGGGCTCTGCACGACCACCGAGTTCATTCCCTGACCGGCCACCTCGATGTACTCGGTGAAGATCTCGGCGAAGCCGTACACCTGCTGGTAGAACAGCGAGGTGGCCTGCAACTGGTGGGCCGGCACGCAGATCGCCAGGTGATCGATCTTGCTGAACATGGCGTGCTCGGCCGGCTCGTGCTCGACCACCTCGATCGCGCCCGGCAGGAAGCTCTCTCCGTCGCGCTGCACCAGCCGATGGATCACGTCACCGAAGCCCGCCACCTCGGCGATGACCACCGTGGTGGCGTCGTCGGAGTACGCCTTCGGCGGCGAGATCGGTTCAGCACCGCGCCGCACCAGTTCGGCGAAGCTCTCGGCCGCGTCGTCGACCCGCAGCGCCACCACCGCCACCCCGTCGCCGTGCCGCTGGACGTACTCGGTGGCCGAATGGTCGGCGTACAGCCCGGAGGTCAGCACCATCCGCACCTCGCCCTGCACCATCAGCAGCGAGCGCTGACCGGTCATTCCGGTCTCCGGCCCACCCTGACCACCCACGTCCAGGCCGAAGGCGGCACCGAAGTAGTAAGCGGACTGCTGCGCGTCGCCGACGTACAGCTCGATGTGGTCGATTCCGAAGATGTTCATTGGCCGATCCCCTCGGGTTGGTGATGATCGTCGATGCCGGAGGTGCCTACGGCTACCGGCAGGTCGGTACGCGGCGCGCTGGTGCGGCCGAAGATCAGGCTGACGTTCTGCCCGCCGAAGCCGAAGGAGTTCGACAACGCGTACCGCACGTCGGTCAGCCTCGGTCGGGTGCAGATGTGATCCAGTGCGCAGTTCGGGTCGGGGTCGGCGAGGTTGTAGGTCGGCGGCAGCACCCCGGTGCTCACCGCGATCGCGCTGATGGCCGCCTCGACGACACCTGAGGTTCCCAGCATGTGCCCGGTCAGCGACTTGGTGGAACTGACCGCCGGCCCGTGGCTGCCGAATGCCCGGCCGATCGCGGTCGCCTCCGCGACATCGCCGAGCTTGGTCGATGTGCCGTGTGCGTTGAGGTATCCGACATCGCCGGCCTCGATACCGGCGTTGGCCAGCGCCGAGCGCATGCACTCCGCGGCGCCGGTGCCGGACGGATCGGGCGCCGTCGGATGGTGGGCGTCGGTGGTGGTGCCGTAGCCGACGACGTCGGCATAACCCCGCGCACCCCGGGCGCTGGCGTGTTCGGCCCGCTCCAGAACCAGCAGCGCCGCGCCTTCGGACAGCACGAACCCGTTACGGCGGCGGTCGAACGGGCGGCTGGCCTCGCTGGGCTCGTCCCAGTCCCGGGCCAGCGCCCGGGCGTTGCCGAAGGCCTCGGCAAAGGTGGGGAACAGCGGTGCCTCGCTGGCCCCGCACACCACCACGTCCGCCTCCCCGGAGCGGATCAGCCTTACCGCGTCGGCTATCGACTGGGCGCCGGAGGCGCAGGCGGTGCCGACCGCGGAGCTGTACCCGCGGATGCCGTGCTCGATGGCGATCCTGGCCGAGGGCATGTTCGGCAGGATCCCGGTCAGCAGGTAGGGACTGACCGCCACCCGGCCACGAGCCGCGCGGTCGAGCACCTGCGACTCCAGCGTCGCCATGCCGCCCACCCCGCCCAGGATGACCGCGATCCGGCCGGCCTCGACGTCGCGCCCGACCACCAGGTTCGCATCGGCCAGCGCCGCCCGGGCGCTCAGCAGCGCCAGCACGATGGTCCGGTCCAGGGTCTTGAGCTCCGGCCCGGACCCGACTGTGGCCGGGTCGATCTTTCCTACGAAACCTGCCACCTCGATGGACCCGGCGACCGGATGGTCGGCCGGTGGCCGGGACAGCCCGGAGCGGCCGGCGCGCACGGCGTCGAACACCTCAGCGATCCCGGTTCCGATCGGGGTCAACATGCCGATGCCGGTGATCACGACCTCGCGGTCCGCTGTTCGCTGTTCGCCTCGATGGCCGGTAGAAATGCTCATCGTGCGAGAGCCTGTTCGCGCAGCACGGCCTTGCGGACCTTGCCGGTCGCGCCCTTGGGAACGTCGCCGGCCGCTGCCACCGCGACCCGGCGCACGGTCGCCGCGGTGGCCGGGTCGAGCGCGGACCGAATCTGTTCGATCAGCTTGTCCAGCTCCGGCTCCGATTCCGGTGCCAACTCCAGCAGCACCTCGGAGACCACTCGGTCACCGGCGCGACTGATCACCACGGTGCAGTCCAGGACCTGCGGGCAGGCCGCCTGAATCCGCTCTTCCGACAGGGCTGTGAAATACCGGGTGCCGTCCGGGCCGATCACCGAATCAGTCGCCCGGTCAAGGTGGAAGTACCTTCCCTCGCTGTCCCGGCGGACCAGGTCACCGGTCAGGTAGTACCCGTTGCGCCGGGCCCGGTGGGTGGTCACCGAGTCGTTCCAGTAACCCGGTGACAGCGACGCTGACCGGATGCCCAGGTGGCCGACCTCGCCGTCGGCTACCGGCTCGCCACTGGCGTCCAGCACGGCCGCCTCGACGAAGCGGTACGGCCGGCCGATGCACCGGTCATAGGTGTCGGTGTCGCCGCGATGGGTGACATGAAACATCGAATGGCCCATCTCGCTCGAGCCGAGGCCGTCGATGAAGCTCGACCCGGCCCGGCGCTGCACCCCCTGCCGGCTCATCACGTCGTGCGAGCCGGCCGCCACCAGATGGCGCACGTGCGGCTCGTGCGTGCAGTCGCCGGTGTTGAACCACAACCGCACGCAGTCCAGGTCGTAGGCGCTCAGGTCGAAGCGGGCCAGCTGGGCCCAGGTCACCGAGAAACCGAACACCCCGTCGGCACGCCAACGCTGGATCGCATCGAGGACCCGCTCGCCCTGCTGGGACGACAGCGCCAGCAACTGGGCTCGATTGGCCAGTGCCTGATTGACCATCAGCACCGTGGCGGTGTGCGCGGCCGGCAGCGCGTTGAGGATCCGCCGGGTGCCTTGGGCCTGCGGCATGCTCAGCAGGTGCCGGGTGGCGGTGAAGAGGCTGGCATGGGTGTGCAGCACGGCCTTTGGCATGCCGGTGGTGCCCGACGTGTGGGTCAGCACCACCGGGTCCTCGTGATGGTGCCGGTAGGGCGCGGGCGCCCCGGCCGGATCGGCACGGCCCAACTCGGCCACATCGGCGAGGCTGGACCCGCCCAGCTCCTGCTCGCTCAGCTGCGCCAGCCGGTCGGCATCGACGAAGGTGGCGCTCGCCCGCAGGCCCCGGACGTAGGCCGACACGGTCTCCGCGGGCAGGTTTCCGTTGATCAGCGCCGGGATCGCGCCCAGCCGGGTGACCGCCAGGAACGACAGGATGTGGTCGGCCGCCGTTGCGGACCAGATCGCCACCGGATCGCGCGGGCCGATGCCGCGCGCATGCAGCCCGGCGGCGCGGGCGCGAACCCGCTCCTCGAGCTCGCCGAGGGTGAGCGGATGCTCGGCCGGGTGCTGCTCGACGGCGGTGTCGAAGGTCAGTCCCGGACCGTCGCGGTCCGCGCCGAGATCCAGCAACCGCTGCAGGACGTTGCCGGCGCCGATCATCGGATCGGCGGCCAGCGCGCCACGGCTGACCGGCTTCATGAGGTCACTCCCTTGGTCAGCAGCAAGGCATGGGCACGGTCCGTCGAATCCGGTGGGCCCGCGGCGTCCGGATCGGCCTGCTCGACCAGGATCAGCAACACCTCGTCGGCGTCACCGTCGTCCAGCAGCAGCTCCGCCTCGGCCATTCCGTCGGCGAGCGGGTCACCGACCGGGCTGATGCAGACCACCGGCCCACCCAGGCCCCAGTGCGCGGTGACCTGCCCGACGACGCTGTTGGGCGCGGTCTGGAAGAAGAACAGCGGCCCCAACCGCCGGCCGGCTGCCACCTTGTCGCGAACGTGGCCGGCACTGACCACGTCGTTACCGGCGCTGACCAGCAGCACCGCGGTGCGCTGTCGGGAGGCCGCCGATGCCGATGGTTCGGCGTAGTGCTCGGTCAGGCAGCCGTCGGCCACCGCGGCGACCAGCGGGCTGAAGGAGGACAGCACGTAACCGGGCAGCGCCGGCAGGTCCTGCGCGGGCTCGGTCGGCCACCGGTACTCGTTCAGGATGACCGGCGGGTTGACTGTCCTCATCCGGCACGCACCAGCAGTGCGGTGTTGGCGCCGCCGAAAGCGGAGTTGAGGCTGAGCGCGTACGAGGTGGCCACCGGCCGCGGCGAGGCCACGATGACATCGAGCGCGCAGCTCTCGTCAGGGCCCAGGTAACCGGCGTTGACAGGAAGCTTGCCGGCCTGCAGCGACAGCACCGTGATCACCAGCTCCAACAGGCCGGAGGCCTCCAGCGCATGGCCGTGCACCGCCTTGGTGGAACTGATCGGCACCCATGCGGCAGCCTCGCCGAATGCGGTGTGCAGCGCGGCCGCCTCGGCGGCGTCGCTGAGCAGCGTTCCGGTGGCGTTGGCGTTGACGTAACCGATCGCGTGCGCCGAGATGCCGCCCCGCTGCAGCGCCGCGTCGATCGCCCTGGCCAGTCCCCGGCCGTCCGGTGCCGGCTGGCACGGGTGATGGGCGTCGCCGGCCCGCCCCCAGCCCACCAGCTCGGTCGCCGGCCGGCGGTCCCGACCGGCGGCGGCCGGGCCGGATTCGAGCACCACGGCGGCAACCCCGTCACCGAGCAGCAGCCCCTGCCGTCCCACGCTGAACGGGCGGACCGCGCCGTCCTTGGACAGCGCTTGGCCTGCGTCGAACAGAGCGAACTGATCCGGCTCCACCAGATACCCGGCCGCCACCACCACCCGATCGGCA
>DASZEI010000340.1:0-2573 GCA_035940975.1 Jatrophihabitans sp.
ACTGCGACAGCTGTGACGTGCCGAAGAACTCCTTGATCGACGCCACCACCGGGCGGATGTTGATCAGGGTCTGCGGCGTGATCGCCTCGACGTCCTGGGTGGTCATCCGCTCGCGGACGACCCGCTCCATCCGCGACAGCCCGACCCGGATCTGGTTCTGGATCAGCTCGCCGACGGTGCGCAGCCGGCGGTTGCCGAAGTGATCGATGTCGTCGACCTCGTAGCCGTCCTCGCCGGCGTGCAGCCGGACCAGGTACTCGATGGTCTTGACGATGTCTTCCTCGGTCAGGTTGCCGTGGTTGATGTCGGTCGTGACCTCGAGCTTCTTGTTGGCCTTGTAGCGGCCCACCTTGGCCAGGTCATAGCGCTTGTGGTTGAAGAACAGGTTCTCCAGCAGCGCCTGCGCCGACTCCTTGGTCGGCGGCTCGCCCGGCCGCAGCTTGCGGTAGATGTCGAGCAGCGCCTCGTCCTGGCCCGGGATGTGGTCCTTCTCCAGGGTCGCCAGCAGGGTCTCCGACCACCCGAAGTGCTCGCGGATCCGGTCCGAGCTCCAGCCGAGGGCCTTGAGCAGCACCGTGACCGGCTGCCGGCGCTTGCGGTCGATCCGGACGCCGACGGTCGAGCGCTTGTCGACGTCGAACTCCAGCCAGGCGCCACGGCTCGGGATGACCTTGACCGAGAAGACGTCCACATCGGAGGTCTTGTCCAGGTTGCGGTCGAAATAGATGCCGGGTGAGCGGACCAGCTGGGAGACGACCACCCGCTCGGTGCCGTTGATCACGAAGGTGCCCTTGCGGGTCATCATCGGGAAGTCACCCATGAACACCGTCTGGCTCTTGATCTCGCCGGTGGTGTTGTTGGTGAACTCGGCGGTGACGAACAGCGGGGCCGCGTAGGTCATGTCCTTGTCCTTGCACTCCTCGATGGAGGCCTTGACGTCCTCGAAGCGGGGCGAGGAGAAGGACAGCGACATGGAGCCGGAGAAGTCTTCGATCGGTGAGATCTCACCGAGAATCTCTTCCAGTCCGGACAGTGCGACCAGGCCTGAGGTGCTCGCCTCGCGAGCCTGCCGCTCTTTCCAGGCGGCGTTGCCGATCAGCCAGTCAAAGGATTCAGTTTGCAGGGCCAACAGATTGGGAACCTCGAGCGGTTCCCTGATCTTGGCGAAGGAGGTACGAACAGGGGATCCGGGGATGCCCCCGATCATGCCTTCCGATTCGGACTTACCGGGGCGAGAGACTGCCAAGATGCGTCCTTCCGAGGACTATGGTCCACCGCTGCCCTGCTGGGGCCTGCCCGCAGCACTGCAGCTCCTGATCTGGTGCGCCGGCCCGGTCCTACCTGTTTTTCCGTTCCATCTCAGACAGCAGGAAGTAGACCCTGTACGGGCCGACGGTTGTTTGAGGGCAGCGCAAATTAGCAGTCTAGCCGAGAACGGCACACCTGTCCAGGCCACCTTTTCCGGCGGCTCTGCCACGGTCGGGAACGAGCAGCCCGAGCGCTTCTTCGGCAAGGATTTCAGCCGGTACTTGGTGAAGTCAATGGCCCTGCGGGCTTTCTTGCAGTGCACGCACAGGGTGCCCGGCCCGAAGCCGCACGTCAAGCATCCGGCCGGCCGGGCGTGCCCCGGACCGTGGCCGCCGGGCTCCGCTGGACGGCCCGAGCGGCCGGGCCGGGCTAGATCTGGTCGAACTTGGAGACCAGCCACCGCCCTTGAACCAGGTCGAGGGTGACCCGGACCCGGAACAGGTCGATCCGCGGCGCCGTCAGCGAGATGTTGGTGACCTTCTGCTCGCCGAACACGACCACGGTCACCTGCTTGCCGTTGCCCGACACCGCCTCCACGCCCGCGCCGTCGGTCTGGGCCTGCACGACCGAATGCGCCTTGCTCGCCGACGGCTGGATGGTCTTGGTCATCGCCCGGACGTAGTCCTCGACCGCCCGGCCGGTCAGCTGGGCCTTGGCCGCGCTGACGGCGGAGTCGAAGTGCTGGTAGTCGTAGGACAGGATCAGCGGCACCGCCGTCTTGGCGGTCGACAGCGCCTGGTCGCGCTCGGCTCGTGACCCGGAGTCCGGCCGGGTGGCCACCAACCAGCCGTCCAGGCCGGCCAAGGCCACCAGCAGGATCGCCATCACCACGACCAGCCAGGCCGGGGTCCGCCGGCTCGGCTCGGCGGCCAGCGGCCGGCTCACCAGTTCGGCCGGCTCGGCATCGAGGTTGTCGGCCTGCAGGTCGTCGGCGTGCAGGTCGTCGGCGTGCAGGTCGTCGGCGTGCAGGGTGTCGGCGTGCGGGTTGTCCGCGTCCCGGTCGCCGGTGTCCGGACCGGGGGTCTGGTCGGTGCCGGCCGGCTGCTCCGGGACGGTTCCCGGACGGTCCGAGGCGACTGCCGCCGTGGCCATCACGCTGGCCGGCGTCGGCCGGGGCGAGGGCCGGCGCAACCCGTCGGGCGCCGCGGCGGCGCTGCGGCGGGCGCGGGACGTCGGCGAGGGCCGCGGACCCGGCCGGGAAGGTGCCGGCGTGGCCGGTCGGCTCGGCCCGGCTGCCCCGGCCGGTTGATCGCCGGCTGCTGGAG
>DASZEI010000341.1:0-15760 GCA_035940975.1 Jatrophihabitans sp.
CGGGCAGTAGGGCTGATTCGGCCGCGGTGAACGGTGATCCCACCAGCACCGCGAACACCAGCAGGATGCAGACCAGCCACAGCGGCGTCCCCGGGATCGCCATCACGCCGAGCAGGACGGCACGGGTCAGGTCCCCGACGATCATCACCCGCCGTCGAGGCAGCCGGTCGGCCAGGCCGGACAGCAGTGCGCCACCGAGCAGCGCCGGCAGGAAGGTGAGGGCATAGGTGAGCGCGGTCAGCAGCGCCGAGGAGGTGCGGTCGAAGACCAGCACCGACAGTGCGACCCGAGCCAGCTGGTCGCCGGCCTGTGACTGGGCATCGGCCAGCCAGATCACCCGGAACTCCGGGACCCGAAGCACGTCGATGAACGACACCCGCGGGGCAGTTATGACATTTGGTTCGATCGTGATCTACCTCGCCTTCGGGGGACACGGTAACCGTTGTCACGAGTCACCGGATACGCCCGGTCCACATTCGAACACGAGATTCAGGCGGGATCATCCCGCATCGCACACATCAGTGCAGACAGTGACTGAATGGAGACCCAGGAAGCGGAATCGCTACCTAGAGTGGGCACACCACCACCCGGTTACGGCCGGCACGCTTGGCTGCGTAGAGCGCGGAGTCGGCGGCATGCAGCAGGTCCTCGAGTTCGGTGCCGTGCTCGGGAAAGCAACTGATGCCGATCGAGGCCGACAAGCCGATCATGGGCGGCTGGCCGTCGATCGGCGGGGCCACCTCGAGGAGCTGGACCTGCTGGCGCACCCGCTCGGAGATCCCGACCGCGATGACCTCGTCCACCCCGGACAGCATCGCGACGAACTCCTCGCCGCCGAACCGGCCGATCGCGTCGTACTCGCGCAGCTCCCGCACCAGGCAGTCGGCTACCGCCCGCAGCACCGCGTCGCCGGCGATGTGGCCGAAGGTGTCGTTGACCTGCTTGAAGTTGTCCATATCGATGATCAGCAACGCGGCAGGTTCCTGCTCGCGGTGCGCCCGGGCCAGCTCGTGCTGAGCCATGCTCTGCCAGGTCGACGCGTTCAGCAGGCCGGTCTTGGAATCCGTCGTGGCGGCGATCTCGAGCTGCTTGGTGAGCACGCTGCGCTGCAGGACGAACAACGGCGGCACCACCAGCACGGCCAGCAGCGGCTGGTTGGACAGCGCCAGCGCGGTCAGGCCACCCAGGCAGAGAGTCGCGAATTCGAGGGTGACGTCCTGCCCGTTCTCCAGCAATTCCGCCAGCTTCACCGGTCGGACCGCAAGGTAGATGGCCACGAACAGGACGACGAAGTTGACCACCCCGTAAGCCAGCATGGCCACGGCCACGGCCAGCACTTCGCGCACCGGCTGTCCCGAGCCGCTCACCCCGACGGTGAGGAGGTTCAGCACGAGCCGGGCGATCAGGCACGAGGCGATCACCACGGCAGCACCGAACACCTGCCGGTAGGCCCGCATGCCACTGCGCCGTTCATGACGCAGCCAGGCATAACCGAGCACGACCACACACAACAGAACGGTGACGCCCGGCGGCAGGACCAATGCGGCCGCAAACGTCCATACCGAGGTCATATCGACATGACCGTAGTTCGCCAGCCGCACCCGTAACCGGGCAATTCGGAATGAGGTCTCCTCGAAGAGAACCCACAAGGCGAGCAGGATCGCAAGCCGGGTCAGGTCGGACGCAACGGGGTTAGTGTTGATAATCAGACAGAAACCCACTAAGAACATCAGTGCGTCGATAGTCAGCACGAAAGCCAACATTGCCCGTGGGGTGGCCCAGAGGTCCCACGAGCGGAACCTGGCCAGCGGCGAAATCGGTGTGCCGCGTGCTGTTCGAGACATACTTCCCCACCCGGTTGTCTTGCCTCAGAAGCTAGTGGATTGTGGTCGGCTTGTCATCCTGACAACGGTCTATAAGTAGGAAACCACCTGATACCACGGATACCGCCACTTAGCCGTTGCGAAGATGCGCCCAGAAGGAGGTGTGGAGATGCTCGACAACTGGCGCTGGCCCTAAACCGCTGGCCCGCGCAACCGATTCCAACCCCCGAGGAGATCAGCATGCCCAGCACCGGCACTGGCCCCGCACCCGGTACCCCGTCCCGCGATCCGAAGGAGACAGTGTTGCTCAGCAACTGGCGCTGGCCCTGACCGGCTGCGGTCAGGCCGTGGACCGGTCCTCGGTGACCCGTTCGGTGGGCGGCGCCAGCATGATCGGTTCGGTCAACTCCGGGTGGAGCCTGGTCGAGGTGGCTCGGTACCAGTTCAAGGACAGTCCCACCGCGAGCACCGTGCCCAGCAGGCCGGCACTGGCCACGGCCGCGTTCACCCCCCACACGTTGGCGACCGCCCCCCCGAGCAGCACGCCGAAGCCCTGCACCGCCAGCAAACCCGAGGACCCGATGCCGATGGCCTGCCCACGCTGCTGATCGGGCACCATCCGGACGAACTCGGTGATCACCTGCACCTGATAGCCGAAGAACACCCCGGCGGCCGTCCACAGCAGCAGGGACAGAATCAGGTTGGGGTGCACGGCACACACTGCCAGGGGCACCCCGACGGCGGCGGCCATCGGCCCCATCCAGAGGGACCTGATCCGAGCCGGGACGAAGCGGACGAACAGGTAGGTGCCAACCGCGGTGCCAGCCGGCATCGCGGCCAGCAGCAGGCCGACGGCTACCGGCCCGGTGTCGAGACCATCGGCATAGGGCGCAGCCACTCCCTCAGGCACCACGAACAGCCCCGCCAGCCAGGACAACCCGATCAGGGTGCGTAGCCGGGAATCGGTGAAGATCAGCCGCAGGCCTGAGTTCAGCCCGCCCAACAAGCCGGGGCCGGCGCTCCCGTGCGCCTCATGCAATGCCGCCGGCCGGGCCTTGACCCCGATCATGATCAGCACCGCCGACACCGCGAAGGTTACGGCGTCGAGCGCGAGGCCGGCCCGGGCGCCGATCAGCGCGATCACCAGGCCGCCACCGGCGAAGCCGGCCAGCTGTGCGAGCTGGTTGGTGATGGTGCGCAGGCCGGTGCCTACCACGTAATGCTCGCCGTCCAGGAGGATCGGCATCAGCGAGGACTCCGCGGCCATGAACGGAGGCTCGGTCAGCACCGCCAGGACCAGCAGCACGCACAGCAGCCAGAGCGGCTCCCGCGGGATCGCCATGCAGCCCAGCAGGACCGCCCGGATGACGTCACAGCCCACCATCACCTGGCGGCGGGGCAACCGGTCGGCCAGGCCCGACAGCAGCACGCCGCCGAGCATGGCCGGCACGAAGGTCAGCGAGTAGGCCACCGCGGTGAGCAGGGCTGACGAGGTCCGCTCGAAGACCAGCACCGACAGCGCCACCCGGGCGATCTGATCGCCGATGGCCGATTGGGCGTCGGCCACCCACAGCACTCGGAATTCGCGAATTCGGAGCACATCAGCGAAGGTGACGCGCTCGCTGGCCAACCCGTGCCTCGCAATTCGTGGTGTCCGATATGGCTTCATACGTTAGCGGGATACGTTAGCCGCTTGAGGGCTCAGATACGCACCGTATCGGATGTTTTAGAAAGCACAATTCCGTGGATGCGCCTTCCGGCCGAGCCGGAGCGAACCCGTTGGACCGGTCCGGTTCCCGCTGGCAGTTCGGCTGCGGGCATCGGGATCATCCCTCCGGCCGGCACTCCTCGTCCAGCGCCGTCATCAGGACGCGACGCGAACCGCTTCGATCGGGAAGAATCGGCGGCCGTGACCAAGCAGCCCCGGCTGGCGGCCGGCCGCGCCAGGGCGCTCGGCATGCCGACCCGGGGCACCACGAATCCGAACCGGTTGCGCCGGATGGACAACTGGATCGCCTGCGAGCTTGCCGAGCCGCTGCGGCGAGCCGCCGTGCCGCTGGTCATCGACCTCGGCTACGGCCACAGCCCCATCACCGCCGTCGAGTTACTGGCCCGGCTGCGCAGGCACCGTCGTGACGTCGAGGTGCTGGGCCTGGAGATCGACCCCGAGCGGGTGGCCGCCGCCCAACCGGCCAGCGAGCCCGGACTGAGCTTCGGACTGGGCGGTTTCGAACTGGCCGGCCGGCGTCCGGTGATCGTCCGGGTCGCCAACGTGCTGCGGCAGTACCCGCCGTCGATGGTCGAGGAGGCCTGGCAGCGGATGCGCAGCCAGCTGGCACCCGGCGGCGTCATCGTCGAGGGCACCAGCGACGAGCTGGGCAGGCGAGCCAGCTGGGTGCTGCTGGACGCCCACGGCGCGGTGAGCCTGACCCTGAGCTGCCGGCTCGCCGATGTGCGGCGGCCCTCGGACGTGGCCGACCGGCTGGTCAAGGCACTTATCCACCGCAACGTGCCCGGCCAGCCGATCCACCGGCTGCTGCGTGCCATGGACGCGGCCTGGGACCTGCACGCTCCGCTGGCGGCCTTCGGCCCCCGGCAGCGGTGGCAGGCGATGGCTGCCACCCTGGCCGCGGACTGGCCGGTGCTGAGCACGCCCGGCAGACACCGGCTCGGCGAATTCACCGTCGCCTGGGACGCGGTGGCCCCCGGCCCGAAATGACGAGGCTGGAATAGACGTTATTAGACACTTCATCTAGAAGCAGTCGCCTGGGTGACGGAATAGTCTAGGCGGTTGCAGACATCCCACGCAGACACCCGGGCCGGAGGGAGATCCTTTCCAGTGGCGGAGCAGGACCATTTCGACGTGCTGGTGATCGGCTCCGGCTTCGGTGGCAGCGTCACGGCCCTGCGGCTGTCGGAGAAGGGCTACCGGGTCGGCGTCCTGGAAGCCGGCCGGCGCTTCGACGAGCACACCCTGCCCCGAACCTCCTGGGACCTGCCCAACTTCGTCTGGGCACCACGGCTGGGCCTGACCGGCATCCAGCGGATCCACCTGCTCAAGAACGTCGTGATCCTGGCCGGCGCGGGGGTCGGCGGCGGCTCCCTCAACTACGCCAACACCCTGTACGAGCCGCCCGAGCCGTTCTTCTCCGACCCGCAGTGGGCCCACCTCACCGACTGGCGCTCGGAGCTGGCGCCGTTCTACGCCCAGGCGAAGAAGATGCTCGGGGTGGTGACCAATCCGAGCATGACGCCGGCGGATGTGGAGATGAAGCGGCTGGCCGAGCAGTTCGGCAAGGGCGAGACCTTCCGGCTGACCCCGGTCGGGGTGTTCTTCGGCCGGGACGGACGCAAGGAGCCCGGCCGGCGGGTGCCGGACCCGTTCTTCGGCGGCGCCGGGCCCGAGCGCACCGGGTGCATCGAGTGCGGCGAGTGCATGACCGGCTGCCGGCACGGTGCCAAGAACACCCTGACCACCAACTACCTGGCGCTGGCCGAGCGGGCCGGCGCCACCGTCGTCCCGCTGACCACCGTGACCGGCGTACGGCCGATGCCCGGCGGCGGCTACCAGGTCAGCGCGCTGCGCACCGGCAGCTGGCGTCCCCGCCGTGACCGCCGGGTCTACACCGCTGAGCAGGTGGTCTTCGCGGCCGGCGCGTACAACACCCAGAAGCTGCTGCACCGGTTGCGGGCCAGCACGCTGCCCCGGATCTCGCCGCGGCTGGGCGAGCTCACCCGGACCAACTCCGAAGCGCTGCTCGGCGCGCTGACCGATGACCGCAGTGCCGACTACACCCGCGGGGTAGCGATCACCTCGTCCTGGCACCCGGACCCCGACACCCACATCGAACCGGTCCGCTACGGCCGGGGCAGCAATGCGATGGGCCTGCTGAGCACCGCGCTCACCGACGGCGGCAGCCCGGCCGGCCGGATCCGGCAATGGCTCGCGGTGGCGGCCCGCAACCCACGGCAGATCCTGCGCACCATGGTGCCGCGGCACTGGTCGGAGCGGATCATCATCCTGCTGGTGATGCAGTCGCTGGACAACTCGATCACGGTGCGGCTGCGCAAGGGCTGGTTCGGACGGTCCAGGCTGACCTCGAGCCAGGGCAGCGGTGAACCGAACCCGAGCTGGATCCCGGTGGCCAACCGGGCCGCCCGCCAACTCGCCGACAACATCGGCGGCGCGCCCGGCGGGACCTGGGGCGACCTGTTCAACGTGCCGATGACCGCGCACTTCATCGGCGGTTGCCCCATCGGGGACTCGGCCGGGACCGGGGTCATCGATCCGTACCACCGGCTCTACGGCTACCCCGGCCTGCACGTGGTGGACGGCTCGGCGCTGTCGGCCAACCTGGGTGTCAACCCGTCGCTGTCGATCACCGCGCTGGCCGAGCGGGCGGCGGCACTGTGGCCCAACCGCGGCGAGCCCGATCGGCGGCCGGCGCTCGGTGAGCCCTACCGGCGGCTGGACCCGGTGGCACCGGTCAAGCCGGCGGTGCCGGCCTCGGCGCCGGCCGCCCTCCAGCTGGGACCGACCCGGCGGGCGGTCTGACTAGGGCGGCCTTACCCCAGCGCGGGCGGTCTGGCTCAGCCCGGGTACCCATCCCACAGCGGGGCGATCGCCTCGGCCAGCAGCCCGGCGACGTCACCCAGCACGTGCCGGCCACCGGAGACCACCAGCCGGCCGTCGACCAGCACCGTGTCGACGTCGGCGGCGCCGGCCACCAGCACCAGTTGGGCGGGCAGCGCGCCGGCCGTCCGGACGGTGTCCAGCCGCAGCGCCACCAGGTCGGCCCGCTGGCCGGGCGCCAGCCGGCCCGCGTCCGGCCAGCCCAGGCCGGCGTGCCCGGTCAGCGCGTCGAGGAGCTCGGCGGGGCTGAACCGGCCCCGTTGCAGGCTGGCCAGCCGGGCGTTCAGTTCCAGGGCGCGGGCCTCCTCGAGCAGGTCCACGCAGGCGTTCTGGTCACTGCCCAGGCTCAGCCTGGCCCCTGCCGCGGCCAGTTCCGGGGCCGGCCCGATGCCGTCGGCCAGGTCGCGCTCGGTGGTCGGGCAGAAGCTGATGTTGGTGCGGGTGCGGCCGTACAGCGCGATGTCGGAGGCGCTCAGGTGAGTGGCGTGCACCGCGGTGTGCAGCGGCCCGCCGAAGCCGTGCGCGGCCAGCAGTTCGGTGGGACTGCAGCCGTAGTGCTGCTGGGTGGCCTGGTTCTCGGCCGGCTGCTCGGAGACGTGGGCGTGCAGCGGCCGGCCCGCCGAGGCCGTCACGACTTCGCCGAGCTGGTCGGCGGGCACGGCCCGGACCGAGTGGATCGCCGCGCCGACCCGGACGGTGTCGCTTTCGGCCCCGGCCAGCAGGGCGGTCCGCTGCTGCCAGCCGGCCGCTGAACCGTCGCCGAACCGGCGCTGGACGTCGTCGAGCTCCCGGTGGCCGGCCGGGCCCAGGCCGCCGCTGAGGTAGCAGGTGTCCAGCAGGGTGATCCGGATGCCGGCCTCGGACGCTGCCTGCACCAGTGCGTGGCCGAAGGCGTTGGGGTCGGGATACCGGCTGCCGTCGGGCCGGTGGTGCAGGTAGTGGAACTCGCCGACCGCGCTGATCCCGGCCAGCGCCATCTCCGCGTAGACCGCCCTGGCCAGCAGCTGGTAGGACGGCGGCTCCAGCCGGCGGGCCAGGTCATACATCCGGTCCCGCCAGGTCCAGAAGGTGCCGCCACGGTCGTGGGTGCGGCCCCGCAAGGCCCGGTGGAAGGCATGCGAGTGGGTGTTGGCGAAACCGGGCAGCACCAGCCCGGGCAGCCGCAGGTCCTGATCGGCCGCTGGCACGCCGGCCTCGACCCGCACCCAGCGACCGCCGTCGGCAACCAGCCGGACCTGCTCCGCGACGCCACCGGGCAGCCAGCCGTACGGTGCCCAGTAGCTGCTCACCCGGTTCGTGAGTTCAGCCGGCAAGGTCCGCCACCACCGACGTCAGGGCGCGGACACCGGCGTGGCAGTCGGCCGGTTCGGCATGTTCGGCCGGCGAGTGCGAGATGCCGGTGGGATTGCGGACGAACAGCATGGCGGTGGCGATGCCGGCGTTGGCCAGGATGCCGGCGTCGTGGCCCGCGCCGGTGCCGAGCACCGGGGCGCCGGCCAGCACTCCCCGGACCCGGTCGGCCAGGCCCACATCGAAACCGGTGGCCTCGGTCCAGGACTCCTGCAGCAGGCTGCCACCGGCGGCGCCGGCCAGTTCCGCCAGCTCGGCGACCACGGCCAGCACCTGCTCGGCGTCCGGGCCGCGGGCGTCCAGCCAGGCGGTGACCTGCGACGGGATCGCGTTGACACCGTTGGGAAAGACGCTCACCTTGCCCATGGTGGCCACCGAGTTCCGGCGCTCGGCCGCCTCCCGAGCGGCCAGGATCAGCCTGGCGTAGGCCAGCATCGGATCACGGCGGTCGGCCAGCCGGGTGGTGCCCGCGTGGTTGGCCTCACCGGGCAGCTCGATCCGCCAGCGCCCGTGCGGCCAGATCTGCGACCCCACCGCCACCGGCGCGTCCAGGTCCACCAGGCCGCGGCCCTGCTCGACGTGCAGCTCGAGGAAGCATTCGATCCGGTCGAGGGTCTCTCGATCGGCGCCCAGGCCGTCCGGGTCGAAGCCGGCAGCGCGCATCGCCTGCGCCATGCTGGTGCCCTCGGCGTCGGACAGCGCCCGGGCCCGGTCGGCGGCCAGCGCACCGGTGATCAGCCGCGACCCGGCGCAGGCGATGCCGAACCGGGCACCCTCCTCGTCACCGAAGTTGACGATGCCGACCGGGCGCCGGGGCCGAAAGCCCTGCTGCCGCAACGCGTCCACCACCGCGAACGCCGACACCACGCCCAGCGGCCCGTCGAACGCGCCGCCGTCGGGCACCGAGTCGAGGTGGCTGCCGATCGCCACGCCGCGCTGCCCCGGCGACGGCTCACCCCACCAGGCCCACTGGTTGCCGGCCCGGTCCAGCACCAGCGACAGCCCCCGGCCGGCCGCCTCGGCCGCGAACCATTCGCGCAGGTCGTGGTCGGTGCGGGTCCAGGCGAACCGCCGGTAACCGCCGGTATCGGCCGAGCGTCCGATCGGAGCGAGTTCGCCCCACATCCGATCGAAGGACGGCAGGCCAGCCATCGCGGGTTGGGTCAGGACCTAGGCCAGTCCGGCGTCGGACAGCCATTTCTGGGCGACCGTTTCGGCGTTCTGCTTCTGCACCGACACCTGCTCGTTCAGCTTGACCAGATCGTCGGTGGTGAGCTTGGCCGACACCGCATCGAGGGCGGACTTCACTGTCTGCGACGCCTTCTTGCTGTTGATCAACGGCAGGACGTTCTGCGCGGTGTAGAGGTTCTTCGGATCTTCCAGCACCACCCAGCCGTTCTCGGCGATCAGCGGGTCGGTGGTGAAGATGTCGCCGGCATCGATCTGGCCGTTCTTGAGCGCGTTCTGGGTGAGCGGGCCACCGGCGTCCAGCTTCTTGAAGGTCTTGAACTTCACGCCGTAGGTCTTCTGCAGGCCCGGGATGCCGTCGGCGCGGGTCTGGAACTCCGGTGGCGCCCCGAGGGTCAGCTTGTCGGCGACCGCGGCCAGGTCGGCGATCGACTTCAGGTTGTACTTGGCGGCGGTCTCCTTGGTGACGACGATCGCGTCCTTGTCCTCGGCCGCGGATTGGGTCAGCACGGTCAGGGGCTCGGGCGTCGCCTGCTGCAGGGCGGCGTAGACATCGGTCGCGCTCACCGCGGTCGCGTTCTTGTCGAAGTACTGCAGCAGCACGCCGGAGTACTCCGGGATCAGGTCGATGGAGCCGTCCTTCACCGCCGGAATGTAGGTCTCGCGACTGCCGATGTTGAGCTTGGTGGTGACCTTGACCCCCTTGGCCTTGAGGGCGCCGGCGTAGATGTTGGCCAGCACGACGTTCTCCTGGAAGTTTGCCGAGCCGACCACGATGGTGTCGGTGGGAGCGGTCGAGCCGCCGCCCCCGGCGGGTGGGTTGCTGGTCGGGTCGGAGCTGTCGCCACAGGCGGTGACCAGCAGCAAGCAGGCGCCGACGGCGGCCGCGGTCAGGGCGCGGATCGAAGTCATGTCAGGTCTCCTGTCGTTGACGAGATCATAGTGCCGGTCCGATGAGCCACTCAGGTAAGCGGGGCGGCGGCGATGAGCGCCTGCTGCTCCGCCGGGTCGACGATGCGCTTTCGCGAGTACCGGCCGGTGATGCCGCGCGACACGGTATGGCGCTGGATCACCGCGAGCAGCACGTCGATCAGCAGTGCCAGTAGGGCGACCAGCACCGCGCCCGAGGCCATCTGCGGATAGTCCTGGATGGCAAGGCCGTCGATCAGGTAGCGGCCCAGGCCGCCCAGGGACACGTAGGCGGTGATCGTCGCGGTGGCGATCACCTGCAGGAACGAGCTACGGATGCCGGAGAAGATCAGCGGCAGGGCATTGGGCAGCTCAACCTGCCACAGGGTCTGGGTGCCGCGCATTCCCATTCCCCGGGCTGCGTCGCGCACTGCCGGGTCGACCGCGCTGACCCCGGCGTAGGTGTTGGTCAACATGGACGGAATGGCCAGCAGTACCAGCACGATCTCGCTCGGGATCAGGTACGTCGCCGAACCGGTGCTGTGGATGTGCGGGGCGATCAGGATGACGAAGAAGGTGAGCAGGCCGACCGACGGCAGCGCCCGGAACGAGTTCGCGATCGCCACCACCACGAAGCTGCCGCGGCCGGTGTGCCCGATCAGCAGCCCCAGCGGCAGCGCGATCGCGGCGGCGATCAGCAGCGCGATCAGCGAGTACTGCAGGTGTTCCTTCAGGTGGATCGGAACACCGTCTGGACCGTGCCAGTGCTCGGAGGTGGTGAGCCAGTTCCAGACGTCGGAAATCATCGCGACACCGCCCGTCGCCATGGCGTCAAGACCCGTTCCAGCAGTTGGATCACGGTGTCGAAGACCAGCGCCAACAGCACCGACAACAGGATGCCGAGCAGGATCGGGGTCTGGTAGCTGAGCTGGAGGCCGTTGGTGAACAGCAGGCCGAGTTCGGGCACCCCGATGAGCGCCGCCACCGACACCAGGCTGACGTTGGACACCGCCGCCACCCGCAGGCCGGCCGCGATCACCGGCACCGCGATCGGCAGTTCCACCTTGAGCAGCCGGCCGATTCTGCGGTACCCCATGGCGGTGGCGGCCTGCAGCACTTCATCGGGCACCGCGCCGAGCGCATCGGCCACCACCCGGACCAGCAGCGCCACCGTGTAGATCGTCAGCGCCACCACGACATTGCTCGGATCCAGGATCCTGGTCTTGAGCAGGCCGGGCAGCAGGATGAACAGCGCCAATGACGGGATGGTGTAGAGCAGGCCGGCCACCGTGACCATCGGCGGGTAGAGCCAGCGGTAGCGGCGGGCCAACCAGCCCAGCGGCAACGCGATCAGCAGGCCGATCACCAGCGGCAGCGCCGAGAGCCGGGCATGCCAGCCCAACCAGTTGATGATCTGGTCGGAGTTCGCCCTGAAGTAGTCGATCACTGGCCGCCCCCGACGGGTTGCTCGACGGCCTGCCCGGCAGCCCCGGACGCCGCGCGCTGCTCGATCACAGCCAGCACCTCGGCGGCGGTCACGGTGCCGGCCAGCCGGCCGGTCTCGTCCACGATCACGCCGCGGCCGGACGGTGAGGAGAGGCAGGCGTCCAGGAACGAGCGCAGCGAACCGCCCTGGCCGGCCACCGTGCCGCCCCGGTGCAGCAAGCCCTCGGTGACGCTGATCCCGCCCGGGACGGCGTCGGCCAGCCGCAGCCAGCCCTGCGGAGCGCCCCGGTCATCGACGGCCAGCAGCCAGCCGTCGGCCGCCTCGGCGCCGGTCAGCGCCGAACCCATCGGGATGGTCGGCTCGTCGTGGGTGGCCAGCTCCCCGGCCGGGGTGAAGCCCAGCGCGCGGTACCCCCGGTCCTTGCCCACGAAGGCCGCCACGAAGGCGTCGGCCGGCTCGCTCAGCAGCTGCGCCGGAGTGGCCAGCTGCGCCAGCCGGCCACCGACCCGCAGCACCGCGACCTGGTCGCCGAGCTTGATGGCCTCGTCGATGTCATGGGTCACGAACACGATGGTCTTGCCGAGTTCGTTCTGCAGCCGCAGGAACTCCTCCTGCAACTGATCGCGGGCGATTGGATCGACCGCGCTGAATGGTTCGTCCATCAGCATCACCGGTGGGTCGGCGGCCAGCGCCCGGGCTACCCCGACCCGCTGTTGCTGGCCACCGGACAGCTGAGCGGGATAGCGGTCGGCGAAGTGCGCCGGCAGGCCGACCCGTTCCAGCAGCTCGCGGCTGCGGGCCCGGGCCTTCTTGCGGTCCCAGCCCAGCAGCAGCGGCACGGTGGCGACGTTGTCCAGGATGGTGCGGTGCGGGAACAACCCGGCGTGCTGGATCACGTAGCCGATCTGGCGACGCAGCTCGTGGGTGGCGATCGTCGAGGTGTCCTTGTCGTCCAGCCAGACCTTGCCCGACGTCGGCTCGATCATCCGGTTGATCATCCGCAGCGAGGTGGTCTTGCCGCAGCCGGACGGGCCGACGAAGACCGTGATCTGACCCGAGGGCGCCACCAGGTCCAGGGAGTCGACGGCAACCGTGCCGTCCGGGTAATGCTTGGATACCGAGTCGAATCGGATCACGAGCGGGTCACTTCCATGCCGGTCGGGGACGCTGTCCCGAGATGAAGTTCATTCCCCTGCCTGTCAGAACTCGTGCGCGAAAGCATGAACCTGCATTGTGACAGAATCCGCGTTCCGCATTTCTGACTGGCCGACGGAGGCGCGCCCGGTGATCCGGATCGATGGGCAGCACCTCAGCACGGCACAGATAGCGGCCGCCGCCGACGGCCCGCTCACCGTCGAGCTGAGCGAGCAGGCCCTGGACCGGGTGGCGCGCTCGCACCAGCAGGCGGTGCTCGCCGGGCGGCAACGGCCGATCTACGGCCTGACCACCGGGGTCGGTGCGAACCGGACGGTCGACGTCGAACCGGACACCGCAGGCGCGCAAGGACTGTTGCGCAGCCACGCCACCTCAGCCGGCGGCCCACGCTCGGCCGACCGGGTACGCGCGATGCTGCTGATCCGGCTCAACCAGCTCTGCGCCGGCGGTGCCGGGCTGCGCCCGGTGGTGGTGCACGCCCTCGCCGACATGATCAACGCCGACGACCTGCCGGTGATCCGGGAGTTCGTCGGAATCGGCACCGCGGAGCTCTCGGCACTGGCCGGCACCGCGCTGGCGCTGCAGGAGCGCTCGCCCGCCGAGGACCGGCTGGTCTTCGGACCGCATGACGCGCTGCCCTTCATCTCCAGCAACGCCGCCGCGCTGTCCGACGCGGCGCTGGCCGCCCGGCGGCTGAGCACCGGCGCCCGGGGCGCGCTGATGGTGGCCGCGCTGAGCTTCGCCGCGGTCAGCGGCAACGCCGAGGCCTACGCCGTAGCCGTCGAGCAGGCCACCCCGATGCCCGGGGCGCGGACCACCTGCCGGGTGATGCGCGGCCTGGTCGGCGCACCGGAGCCGGCCCGGATCCAGGACCCGTACGGCCTGCGCGCGCTGCCGCAGGGCCACGGCATCCTGCTCGACGCCCTCGCCGCGCTGGTGAGCACCATCGAGGCCTTCTGCAACGCGCCCTCGGAGAACCCGTCGATCCTGGCCGACGGCTCGGTCGCCCACCACGGCGGCTTCCACGCCGGTTACCTGGCACTGGCCTGCGACACCGCCGCGATCGCCGCGGTGCAGTCCGGCCAGCTGTCGCTGAACCGGCTGACCTACGCCAGCGAGCCCAACCACACCCGGCTGGAGCCGTTCCTGGGCGACGGCACGCCGGGTGCGTCCGGGGTGATGGTGGTCGAGTACGTGGCCGCCGCCGCCCTGGGTGACCTGCGCGCCACCGCGGCGCCGGCCTCGACCCAGAGCATCACGCTCTCGCGCGGCATCGAGGACACTGCCAGCTTCGCCTCGCTGGCGGCCCGGCAGCTGCTGACCGCCGCCGAGCGCTACGAGCTGCTGGTGGCCTGCGAGCTGGTGGCGGCGGTGCGGGCGCTGCGGATGAGCGGTGCCCGGCTGAGCGCACCGCAGGCCAGGGCCGTCGAGCTGTGTGCCGAGCTGCCGGCCGGCATCGCGGACCGTGATCTGACTCCCGACCTGGACACCGCGCAGCGACTGATCCCGGCTCTTGCCGCGCTGGTCGAGCCCTACGACGGCGGCTGACCGGGCCCGGGGTCACCGTCCGGTTCGGTCGAGCTCACGCCACGCCACTCGTCGGCGAGCAGCGCGTATGTCATGCCGTCAAGCCACCTCCCGGACCGGTGCAGCGAGTCGCCGACGGCGTAGCCCTCACGGCGCATCCCGACGCGCTCCATCAGGCGCCAGGACGCCTCGTTGTCGGCGAAGCAGCCGGCCGTCACCCGTCGCAGGCCGAGGTCGGTGAAGCAGATCCGGATCAGCTCGCGGACCGCTTCGGTGGCGTACCCGCGGCCGGCGTAGTCAGGGTGGAAGACCCAGCCCAGTTCCGCCTGCACCCCGCGGGCCTGCTCGGCGACCTCGGCCTGCGCCCAGGCGTCCTGGACGTCGAGCATCAGGTCGCCGATCACCACGCCCTCGAGTTCGACGATGAGAATCTTCGCGAGGCGGGCCGGTTTCTCGAACACGGCGCGAAATTCCTCGAACGAGGCGGCGACACCGGTCAGCCAGTAGCTGACACTCTCCAGCTGCGGGTACGTCCAGGCCGCCTCGGCGTCGCCCGCGGTAGCCGGCCGTAGCAGCAGCCGGGCGGTGCGTACCGGCCAGTCGACGGCGTCGAACGTCGAGACCGCAGCCGGCTGCGGGCTCATCTCCTGCTCAGCCGTCCCGATCACGGCTGCTGGCGGATCGCCCGGCATCGCCACCTGTCCCCTGCTGTGTGATCCAGCTGCTGAGTGATCCAGCTGCTGTGTGATCCAGCTCGCCACCGGCGTGCAAGCACCCATGATGACCCCCTTCCGGCTGAGCGGGCACGGCGCCCCTGCGACCCCGGTCTGGCCAACCGGAACCGGGCGAGCCACCATGACTGTCATGACCACTTCTTCCCGGGTGATCCGCGCCGCTCGCGGCACCGAACTGACCGCGCTGGGCTGGCAGACCGAGGCACCGCTGCGCATGCTGATGAACAACCTCGATCCCGAGGTCGCCGAGCATCCGGAGGAGCTGGTGGTCTACGGCGGCACCGGCAAGGCCGCCCGGGACTGGAACAGCTACGACGCGATCGTCCGGACGCTCACCACCCTGAAACTGGACGAGACCCTGCTGGTGCAGTCCGGCCGCCCGGTCGGGGTGCTGCAGACCCACGAGTGGGCGCCCCGGGTGCTGATCGCCAACTCCAACCTGGTCGGCGACTGGGCCAACTGGGAGGAGTTCCGCCGGCTGGAGCAGCTCGGGCTGACCATGTACGGACAGATGACGGCCGGCTCCTGGATCTACATCGGCACCCAGGGCATCCTGCAGGGCACCTACGAGACGTTCGCGGCGGTCGCGGCCAAGAAGTTCAACGGCACCCTGGCCGGCACCATCACCCTCACCGCCGGCCTGGGCGGGATGGGCGGCGCGCAGCCGCTGGCCGTCACCATGAACGACGGGGTGGCGATCTGCATCGAGTGCGACCCGAGCCGGATCGCACGCCGGATCGAGCACCGCTACCTCGACGTGCAGGCGGACTCTCTGGAGCATGCGCTGCAGCTGGCCGTCGAGGCTCGGGATGCCCGCCGGCCGCTGTCGATCGGGCTGCTCGGCAATGCCGCCTCGCTGGTACCGCAACTGCTGGCCAACGGCGCCCCGATCGACATCGTCACCGACCAGACCTCGGCGCACGACCCGCTCTACTACCTGCCGTCGGGCGTCGACGTGGACGACTGGGCGAGCCTGCGCGAGAAGGACTCGGGC
>DASZEI010000342.1:0-2009 GCA_035940975.1 Jatrophihabitans sp.
CCCGCTCGGCCGAGCCGGACGTGCTGTCCCGGCCCGCCGCCGGGGTGTGACGACCTAGATGTACTGACCCGCAGCGTTGTTGACGCGGTCGATTGGTGATCGGCCGCCGATGCCCAGGTGTGGCCGCTTGAGGTTGTAGTGGTCAAGCCAGGTGGGCAAGAGGGCGGCGCGGTCGTCGTTGCTGGCGAAGATCCGCGAGTAGGCCCACTCGGTGCCCAGGGTGCGGTTGAAGCGTTCGACCTTGCCGTTGGTCCACGGGCAGTGCGGACGGATGAACTTGTGCCGGGCTCCGAGGGCGGCCGCGGCGGCGGCGAAGTCCTGGGACTTGCGGTAGCTGAAGGCGTTGTCGGTGATGACCCGCTTGATGGCGATGCCGTGGCCGGCGTAGAAGGCTGCGGCACGGGTGAGGAAGCCGGCGCAGGTGGCGCCCTTCTCATCGCCGAGGATCTCGGCGTAGGCCAGCCGGGAGTGGTCATCGACGGCGGCGTGGACGTAGTCATAGCCCAGCCCGCGGCGTGCCACCGGGCGGCTGCCACGGCCGTGGGCGCGCCACCCACCGCCGGCGGGGATGCGCCCGAGCTTCTTGACATCGACGTGGATCAGCGCGCCGGGCCGGTCGTGTTCGTAGCGGTTGGGACTGCGCCGGGCGGCGCGGATGACCTGCCCGGTGACCGGGTCGCAGGCGGCCAGCCGCGCAGTGTGGTGGCGGGTGAGGACCCGCCCGACCGTGGAGGCCGGTAGGTCCAGGTGTGCGCCGATGGCCACCGGGCCACGGCGGGACAGGTGCCGGCTGATCCGGATTCGGGTCTCGGTGCACGCCGGGGTTTTGGCCGGATGTGTGCGGGCGACGCTGGACCGGTCGGCCAGCCCGGCACGGCCTTCGATCTGCCAGCGGTGCCACCACTTGGACGCGGTGGTCCGCGAGACGCCCATCTCGGCGGCCACATGCGCTGGTGGACGACCGGCCGCGATCCGCTGGACCATGATCAACCGCCCAGCCGGAGTCAGGCGGGCATTAGCGTGAGACACGAGCGACCTCCGGGGTCGGGATGGATGCCGTCAGACAGCTCCACACCCGACCCGGAGGTCGCTCCTACGTCAACAACGGTCTTGGTCAGTACACCTAGAGCCAGCCGTTGCGCTTGAAGCCGCGGTAGAGCAGCACGCACGAGGTGACGATCACCAGCAGCACCAGCGGGTACCCCCACCGCCAGCGCAGCTCGGGCATGTACTCGAAGTTCATGCCGTAGATGCCGGCGATCGCGGTGGGGACGGCGATGATGCCCGCCCAGGCCGAGATCTTCCGCATGTCCTCGTTGTCGGTCTGCGACGTCCGCGCCAGCGAGGCCTGCAGGATCGAGGTGAGCAGCTCGTCCAGGCCGTTGACCTGGTCGCGCACCCGGATCGCGTGGTCGAGGACGTCGCGGAAGTACGAGCGCATCGGGCCCGGCACGCCTTCGATCTGCCGCTCGGCCAGCTTCTGCAGCGGCACCTCCAGCGGCGCCACGGCCCGCCGCAGCTGCATGAGCTCGCGCTTGAGCTGGTAGAGCCGGCCGATGTCGTCGGTGCGCTCGGGGCTGAAGACCGACGCCTCGAGCTCGTCGACGTCGTCCTGCACCTGCTCGGCGACGTCGACGAAGGAGTCGACGACGAGGTCGGCCACCGCGTACAGCACCGCGGCCGGGCCGAGGCAGAGCAGCTCGCGCTGCTCCTCGAGCCGGTGCCGCAGCTCGGTCAGGTCGTTGTGGTCGCCGTGCCGGACGGTGATCACGTGGTGCGGGCCGACGAAGACCATGACCTCGCCGGTGTCGACCACCTCGCTGGTCGCGGTCAGCTGCTCGTGCTCCAGGTAGCGCGCGGTCTTGAGCACCATGAACAGGTCGTCGTCGTAGCGCTCCAGCTTGGGCCGCTGGTGGGCGTAGACGGCGTCCTCGACGGCGAGCGGGTGCAGCCCGTAGCGCTCGGAGATCGCGCTCAGCTCGGCCTCGGTCGGCTCGAAGAGCCCCAGC
>DASZEI010000343.1:0-14530 GCA_035940975.1 Jatrophihabitans sp.
GGCCGAGGTGGGGCCGGAGAAGGCAGGGCCGACCACCCCGAGGACCGCCTGGTCCTGGATCAGTGCGGCAGCGGCGGCGGGAGCCTTGTCGGCGACACCGCCGTCATCGGAGCGGACCAGCACCAGCTTGAAGCCCAGGTCGCCCTTTTCGTTGGCCTGGTCGACGGCCAGCTGCGCGCCGTTGACCTCGTTGATGCCGAGCTGCTGGTTGTCGCCGGACAGTGGACCCTGCCAGCCGATCTTGTAGGTCTTATTGCTGTTGTTATTGTTCCCGCTGGTGTTGTTGCCGGGGTTAAGGTTGTTGTTGGAGTTGTCATTCTTGTCATTGGAGCAGGCACTGAGTGCCATGACCCCAACTACGCCGATAACGGCGACCTTCGCCAGGGAACTAGTCCGCACTGACGTCTCCTCCTCGTTCCTCGTGCCTTGGTAAAGGCCATCGATGGTGTTCGTGTGGACGTTACAAGCCTGCGTACTGGGATGGGCATAGCGGTAGTACAGGCCCGTGACGCTGCACGCTAGCCTGAGTTTTGTCGCCAATGGACGGCATCTCGATCAACAGCGGAAGGTCGTAATCAAATCGCGTCCAGCCGGTTCTAACATTTGACGAATCTGTGGACATACCCACCGGTGTGAGGGGCTGGTACTCAACGACGTCATCGCGCGGGCATTGTCAGCGGTGCCCGGTCTCGGTCAGGACCACCTCGGCCACCGTCCGCATCGAGGTCCGCTTGTCCATCGCGGCCCGCTGGATCCAGCGGAAGGCCTCCGGCTCGGACAGCCGGTGCTCGGCCATCAGCACCCCCTTGGCGCGCTCGATCAGCTTGCGAGCCTCCAGCCGGTCCTGCAGGCCGGACACCTCGGCCTCCAAGGCCTTGATCTCGGCGAACCGGCTGGTGGCCATCTCGATCGCGGGCAGCAGGTCGCGCTTGTGGAACGGCTTGACCAGGTAGGCCATCGCCCCGGCGTCGCGGGCCCGCTCGATCAGGTCGCGCTGGCTGAAGGCGGTCAGGATCACCACCGGGGCGATCCGGGCGGCGGCGATCTGGCCGGCCGCGGTGATGCCGTCCATCTTGGGCATCTTGACGTCGCAGATCACCACGTCAGGATGCAGCTCGGTGGCCAGCTGAACCGCCTTCTCCCCGTCCGCGGCCTCGCCGACGACCTCGAAGCCCTCTTCCTGCAGCATCTCGCGCAGGTCGAGCCGGATCAGCGCCTCGTCCTCGGCGATCAGCACCCGCCGGGGGCCGGGCTGTTCACGCGGTGGTACCTGCTGGCTCACGACAACGCCCAACCTTCTCCCGACTCGGTCGGCACCCGCCGTCGAACGCCGCGGCTGCACCCTGGAAGAGCCTATCCGGATAGACTTCCGTCCGGCTCAGGCCCCTGTGATGGAATGGCAGACATGGTGGACTCAAAATCCATTGCCGCAAGGCGTGTGGGTTCAAATCCCACCGGGGGCACCGATCGGCTCTCACAATGCCGGCGCGGTCCGGATCGGCGTGGTCCGGATCGGCGTGGTCCGGATCGGCGTGGTTCGGATCGGCGCCGGCGCGGTTCGGATCGGCGCCGCCGGGCCAGTGCCCGGTGACCGGGCACATGAGCCCGGCGGAGTTCCGCCGGCACGGCCGCGAGGTCGTCGACTGGATCGCCGACTACTACGAGCGCCTGGAATCCCTGCCGGTGCTGTCCCAGGTCGCTCCGGGCGAGGTCGCTGCCGGCCTGCCCGCCGAGCCGCCGGCTACCGGCCAGGGCTTCGACGGGGTGCTGGCCGACCTGGACTCGGTGATCCTGCCCGGGCTCACGCACTGGCAGCACCCGTCCTTCTTCGCCTTCTTCCCGGCCAGCGCCACCGGGCCGTCGATCCTGGGCGACCTGCTGGCCTCCGGTCTGGGCGTGCAGGGCATGTTGTGGGCCACCTCGCCGGCCGCCACCGAGCTGGAGACCCTGATGCTGGACTGGCTGGCCCAGCTGCTGGACCTGCCGGCCGGCTTCCGGTCCGACTCGGCCGGCGGCGGGGTGATCCAGCACTCGGCCTCCGACGCCGCCCTGGTGGCACTGGTGGCAGCCCTGCACCGGTCCAGCAAGGGCGCCACCGAGAGCGAGGGGGTCGGCGCCGGCCAGTTCAGCGTCTACACCTCCGGCCAGACCCACTCCTCGGTGGAGAAAGCCTGCCGGATCGCCGGCATCGGCACCGCGGCGCTGCGCAAGCTCGACGTCGACCCGGTGACGCTGGCCGCGAGCCCCGCGCACCTGGCCGAACTGCTGGCCGCCGACGTCGCGGCCGGCCGGACCCCGGCGCTGGTGGTCGCCTCGGTGGGCGCCACCGGCACCGGCGCGCTGGACCCGGTCGGCGAGCTGGCCGAGCTGGCGCACCGCTACGGCGCCTGGCTGCACGTGGACGCCGCCTGGGCCGGGGTGGCCGCGGTCTGCGAGGAGCTGCGCTGGATCAACGCCGGCGTCGAACAGGCCGATTCCTACTGCACCAACCCGCACAAGTGGCTGCTGACCAACTTCGACTGCACCGCGTTCTGGGTCGCCGACCGGGCCGCCCTGATCGGGGCGCTGTCGATCCTGCCGGAGTACCTGCGCAACTCCGCCACCGAGTCCGGGGCGGTGTTCGACTACCGGGACTGGCAGGTCCCGCTGGGCCGGCGGTTCCGGGCGCTGAAGCTGTGGACGGTGCTGCGCTGGTACGGCGCCGAGGGCCTGCGGGCGCACATCCGGGGCCATGTGGCGCTGGCGCAGGAGTTCGCGTCCTGGGTGGCCGCCGACGACCGGTTCGAACTGCTGGCACCGCACCCGCTGGCGCTGGTCACGTTCGCGGTGCGCGACGGTGACCAGGCCACCCGGCAAGTGCTGCAGGCGGTCAATGACTCCGGCGCGGCCTACCTGACCCACACCCTGGCCGAGGACCGGTTCGCGATCCGGATGGCGATCGGCTCGGTGCTCACCGAGCGCCGGCACGTCCAGGCGGCCTGGCAGCTGATCCGCGATCAGCTGCCGGAACGGGCGCGCGAGCCTGGTCACTAGTCCCGCGGCGCCAAGCCGGCTCAGCTGACGCGGGTGGCATTTCGTGGCAGTCAGTCGTTGTGGTACTCGACGTCATGTGGGTACACCGTTACCCGGTCGCCGTACCGAGCTAGCAACACCGTTCGGTAGGCATCGGTGTAGTGGGCCAGTTCGATCATCACCTTGTTGGTCTTGATGTCGATGCCGCACGACGATAAGCGGATGCCGACCTTGTCCAACTCCTTCATGTCGGCGGTGACCCGGTCCACCACCGCCTGCAGTTCCTTCTCCGTATAGCGGACCGAACGGAACCGGACCGGAATCTCGCTGCCCTGGTACATCACCGCATCACGGGCAACCGCGGCGCGCATACGCGCGGACGGCTCGCCCACCACATCGACCTCCACGCCGTAGGGGACGATCCGCAGTCCGGCGTATTCCGGAATGCGCGGCAGGTGGGCCATCAGTCGCATTCCCAGCTGTGCTGCCGAGTAGTTGGCCGCCTCGTCCTGGGAGAAGTCGATACCGGCCGGCCGTGCCGGTGAGTGCCGCAGCTGCGCGTAGCCGATGCCCCCCGCGGCGGACAGCACCACGATCGTGGCGGCGATGATCGCCGACAGACGCTTGCCACCGGATGCCATAGCCGACCCCCTTGGAAGCCGCAGACCGCTCATAGGCGAATATGGCACCGAAAGGTCCGCACCGGCGAGACCGATGCCATTCCTTCACCCGATCGGCGCAGCACCGACATCCGCGGCATCTCGCACGCTGCGCGACGAGGTGGAACAGCGCGGCGAGGGTGGAACAGCTCAGCCGTTCGGCAGCCGGATCATGCCTTCCTGCGTCACGCTGACCACCAACCGGCCGTCCCTGGAGTAGAACTGCCCGGTGGCCAGCCCGCGACCGCCGGAGGCCGACGGCGAGGACGAGACGTAGAGCAGCCAGTCATCGGCACGGAACTGGCGGTGGAACCACATCGCGTGATCCAGCGACGCCATGCCGATCGGGTCCAGCCGGGCGGCCAGGCCGTGGTGGATGAGCACCGAGTCCAGCAGGTTCATGTCCGAGGCGAAGGTCACCGCGCAGATGTGCAGCAGCGGGTCATCGGGCAGCACGCCGTCGGCCTTGAGCCAGATCCGGTGCGGCTGGTTCTCCCGTGGCCCCTCGGCCCGCTGCACCCACGGCGGGTCGTCGACGTAGCGGACGTCGAAGGCCTGCGGGATCTGGCGCATCACCGACCACAGGTCATCGAAGCCTTCGTAGCGTTCGGCCAGCGTCGGCAACGACTCCGGCGGGGGCACCGGCGACATGCCGGCCTGGTGGTCGATGCCGCCCTGGGGCAGCTGGAAGGAGGCCGACAGGGTGAAGATCGGCTCGCCGTGCTGGATGGCCAGCACCCGGCGCACCGAGAAGGACCGGCCGTCGCGGATCCGCTCGACCGTGTAGATGATCGGGATCGACGGGTCACCGGGCCGGATGAAGTAGGAGTGCAGCGAGTGGACCCGCCGCTCGCTGTCCACGGTGCGCCCGGCGGCGACCAGCGCCTGGCCGGCCACCTGGCCGCCGAAGACCCGCTGCATCGCCACCTTCGGGCTGACGCCGCGGAAGATGTTGGTCTCGATGGCCTCCAGGTCGAGCAGGCCGACGAGTGAGTCCACCACGGGCTGGCCGCGCAGCCAGTCCGTGCCGGGGGCAACCTCCAACCCGGTCTCAGCGGTCACGTTGCAGGATGCCTCCGATGTGATGGACCCGGATGGTGTTGGTGGTGCCCGGCGTCGAGGGCGGGGTGCCGGCCACGATCACGACCAGGTCGTCGGGACGGCAGACCCGCTGGGCCAGCAGTGCCGAGTCCACCTGGCGCACCATCTCGTCGGTGGTCTGCACCGTCCAGACCCGGTGTGCCGACACTCCCCAGCTCAGCGCGAGCTGGCGCTGCACGGTCTCTTCGGGGGTGAAGGCCAGCACCGCGCAGCGGACGTGCAACCGGGCCAGCCGGCGCGCGGTGTCACCGCTCTGGGTGAAGGCGACCAGCGCGGTGGCGCCCAGCGACTCGCCGATCTCCTTGGCCGCCTTGGCGATCACGCCGCCGGTGGTGCGCGGGTCGTGCAGCAGCGCGGCCACCTCGACGGTGGACTGCTCGACCGAGGAGATGATCCGCGACATGGTGGCCACCGCCTGCACCGGGTAGGTGCCGACACTGGTCTCGCCCGACAGCATCACCGCGTCGGCGCCGTCGAGGACGGCATTGGCCACGTCCGAGGCCTCGGCTCGGGTGGGGCGCGAGTGGCTGATCATCGACTCCAGCATCTGGGTCGCCACGATCACCGGCTTGGCGTTGTCGCGGCAGATCGCGATGGCCCGCTTCTGCACCATCGGCACCTGCTCCAGCGGCAACTCGACGCCGAGGTCGCCGCGGGCCACCATCACGCCGTCGAAGGCCAGCGCGATCTCGACCAGCCGCTCGACCGCCTCCGGCTTCTCGATCTTGGCGATCACCGGACGGCGCACCCCGACCCGGTCCATCACCTCGTGCACCAGCTTGATGTCGTCCGGGGACCGCACGAAGGACAGCGCCACCCAGTCCACGCCCAGCCCCAGCGCGAACTCCAGGTCCTCGATGTCCTTCTCGCTCAGCGCCGGCACGCTCACCGCGACCCCGGGCAGCGACAGGCCCTTGTTGTTGGACACCACGCCGCCCTCGGCGACGTCGCACACCACGTCGGTGCCGTTCTCGATCGCGACCGCGACCAGCGCCACGTTGCCGTCGTCGACCAGCAGCTTGTCGCCGGGGCGGACGTCGGCGGCCAGTTGCTTGTAGGTGGTCGAGACCCGGTCGTGGTCGCCCTCGACGTCCTCGATAGTGATCCGGACCCGCTCCCCGGTCGCCCACATCACCGGCCCGTCGGCGAACCTGCCGAGCCGGATCTTGGGGCCCTGCAGGTCGGCGAGGGTGGCGACGTTGCGGCCGGCGGCCTTGGCCGCCTCGCGGACGCCGTGGAACCGGCCGGCATGATCGCGGTGCTCACCGTGGCTGAAGTTCAGCCGGGCGACGTCCATGCCGGCCTCAACCAGGGCCCGGGTACGTTCCGGCGGGTCGGTTGCGGGTCCGAGGGTGCAGACGATCTTCGCGCGACGGGTCACTCCTACCACCTTAACCGTTACCGGCCGGCTGCGGGCGGCAGCCGTTGCCCAGTACCGCGCGCCCGGCCAGTCACCCCGTCAGCCGCGAGCGGCCGCCATCACCGCCTCGTCGACGTCGGCGCCGGCCGCCCGGGCCCGGCTGGTGGCCTGCAGCACCCGCTTGTAGTCGCGCGGCATGATCACCGAGAACCGGCCGGCGCCGGAGTCCGGGCCGGTGTCGAAGTCGGCCAGCAGCCGGTGCGCCACCGCCGATCCGGTCAGCCGCAGGTGCGCGGCCAGGATCTCGGCCAGCACGTCGGCGTGCTGGGCGGTCATCGGCTCGATGTCGACCAGTTCGGGGTTCACCAGGGCCGGGTCCAGGTCGAGCACGTACCCGATACCGCCGGACATCCCGGCACCGAGGTTGCGCCCGGTCGGACCCAGGATCACCGCGACGCCGCCGGTCATGTACTCCAGCGCATGGTCACCGGCGCCCTCGGCCACCGCGGTCGCCCCGGAGTTGCGGACGCAGAACCGCTCACCGACGATGCCGCGCAGGTACAGCTGCCCCGAGGTGGCCCCGTAGCCGATCACGTTGCCGGCGATCACGTTCCGCTCGGCGATCAGCGGCGCCCGCGGATCCGGACGCACCGCGATGACGCCGCCGGACAGGCCCTTGCCGACATAGTCGTTGGCGTCGCCGAACAGCTTGATCAGGATGCCCGCGGGCAGGAAGGCGCCCAGGGACTGGCCGGCCGAGCCGGTCAGGGTGATGTCGATGGTGCCCGCCGGCAGGCCGTCGGCGCCGTAGCGGCGGGTCACCAGCGAGCCGAGCATGGTGCCGACCGTCCGGTTGACGTTGCGCACCGGCAGCTCCAGCTTCACCGGGCGACCGTCGAGCAGCGCGCCCTCGCAGAGCTGGATCAGGGTGTTGTCCAGGGCGGCGTCCAGGCCGTGCTCCTGCTCGACCCGCTTGGTCAGGGCGGTGCCGTGGAACGGTTCGGGCACCGCCAGCAGCGGTGTCAGGTCCAGGCCGTCGGCCTTCCAGTGCTCGATCGCGGCCCGGGTGTCCAGCAGCTCGGCGTGCCCGATGACCTCCTGCAGCGTCCGGAAGCCCAGCTCGGCCAGCAACTCGCGGACCTGCTCGGCGATGTAGGAGAAGAAGGTGACCACGAACTCCGGCCGGCCGCTGAACCTGGCCCGCAGCTCCGGGTTCTGGGTCGCCACCCCGACCGGGCAGGTGTCCAGGTGGCAGACCCGCATCATGATGCAGCCCGACACCACCAGCGGCGCGGTCGCGAAGCCGTACTCCTCAGCACCCAGCAGCGCGGCGATCAGCACGTCGCGGCCGGTCTTCATCGCCCCGTCGACCTGCACGGTGATCCGGTCCCGCAGGCCGTTGAGCAGCAGCGTCTGCTGGGTCTCGGCCAGGCCGAGTTCCCACGGCATGCCGGCGTGCTTGAGCGAGGTGAGCGGCGCGGCGCCGGTGCCGCCGTCGTGGCCGGAGATCAGCACCACGTCGGCGTGCGCCTTGGCGACTCCGGCCGCGACCGTGCCCACCCCGGACTCGGCCACCAGCTTGACGTGCACCCGGGCCGCCGGGTTGGCGTTCTTCAGGTCGTGGATCAGCTGCGCGAGGTCCTCGATGGAGTAGATGTCGTGGTGCGGCGGCGGCGAGATCAGGCCCACGCCAGGGGTGGAATGCCGGGTGCGGGCGATCCACGGGTAGACCTTGTAGCCGGGCAGCTGGCCGCCCTCGCCCGGCTTGGCGCCCTGGGCGATCTTGATCTGCAGGTCGTCGGCGTTGACCAGGTAGTGCGAACTGACCCCGAACCGCCCGGAGGCCACCTGCTTGACGGCCGACCGGCGCAGGTCGCCGTTGGGGTCGGGGGTGTAGCGGTCGGCGTCCTCGCCGCCCTCGCCGGAGTTGGACCGGCCACCGATCCGGTTCATCGCGATCGCCAGCGTCTGGTGCGCCTCGGCCGAGATCGAGCCGTAGGACATCGCGCCGGTCGCGAACCGCTTGACGATCTCCGAGACCGGTTCGACCTCGGAGATCGGCACCGGCGGCCGCAGGCCGGTCCGCAGCTCGAACAGCCCGCGCAGGGTGGCGCCCTGGCGGTTCAGCCGGTCGATCTCGGCGGCGTACTCAGCGAAGCGGTCGTAGCGCCGGGCCCGGGTGGCGTGCTGCAGCGTGAACACCGTCTCGGGGTTGAACAGGTGGATCTCGCCCTCCCGGCGCCAGGCGTACTCGCCGCCCACCTCGAGCCGGCGGTGCGCCCGGGCCACCGGGTTCGGCGGGAACGCCCGCTCGTGCCGGGCGGCGACCTCGTCTGCCAGGACGTCCAGGCCGACCCCGCCCAGGCTGCTGCGGGTGCCGGTGAAGTAGCGCCCGATCACCTCATCGGAGAGCCCGAAGGCCTGGAAGACCTGGGCGCCGGTGTAGGAGGCGACGGTCGAGATGCCCATCTTCGACATCACCTTCAGCACGCCCTTGGACAGCGACTTGACGTAGCGCGCGATCGCGGTCGGTGAGTCGATCCCGGTGATCACGCCGGTCTGGATCAGGTCGTCGATCGTCTCGAAGGCCAGGTAGGGGTTCACCGCGGCGGCGCCGTAGCCGATCAGCAGCGCCACGTGGTGCACCTCGCGGACCTCGCCGGTCTCGACGAGCAGGCCCACCCTGGTGCGCTGGCCGGTGCGCACCAGATGCCCGTGCACTGCCGAGGTCAGCAGCAGCGCCGGGATCGGCGCGTGGTCGAGGTCGCAGTCGCGGTCGGACAGGATCAGGATCCGGGCACCGGCCTCGATCGCGGCGGTGCAGTCGTCGCGCACCCGCCGCAACGCCGCCGTCAGCGCCGGGCCGCCACCGTGCACCCGGTAGCGGCCGTCGATCAGCGCGCACTGGAAGCCCGGCAGGTCGCCGTCGGCGTTGACGTGCCAGATCTTGGCCAGGTCGTCATTGTCGATCACCGGCTTGGGCAGCACGATCTGGCGGCACGAGGCCGGCGTCGGGTCGAGCAGGTTCTGCTCCGGGCCGATGGTCGAGGACAGCGAGGTCACCATCTCCTCCCGGATCGCGTCCAGCGGCGGGTTGGTGACCTGGGCGAACAGCTCGCTGAAGTAGTCGAACAGCAGCCGGGGACGCTTGCTCAGCACCGCCAGCGGGGTGTCGGTCCCCATCGAGCCCAGCGGCTCGCCGCCGGTCTCGGCCATCGGCTTGAGGATGACCCGCAGCTCCTCCTCGGTGTAGCCGAACAGCTGCTGGCGCCGGGTCACCGACTCGTGGGTGTGCACGACGTGCTCCCGCTCGGGCAGCGCGTCCAGGTGCAGCAGCCCGGTGTGCAGCCAGTCGCCGTACGGGTGCTCGGCGGCCAGCGCCGATTTGATCTCGGCGTCGTCGCGGATCTCGCCGGCCGCGGTGTCCACCAGGAACATCCGGCCCGGCTGCAGCCGGCCCTTGCCGACCACGTCGGCCGGGTCGATGTCGATCACGCCGGCCTCGCTGGCCAGGATCACCAGGTCGTCGCCGGTGCGCCACCAGCGCCCCGGCCGCAGGCCGTTGCGGTCGAGCACCGCGCCGATCACGGTGCCGTCGGTGAAGCTGATGCAGGCCGGGCCGTCCCAGGGCTCCATCAGCGTCGAGTGGAAGGCGTAGAAGTCCCGGCGGGCCGGATCCATCTGGCCGGCGTTCCCCCAGGCCTCCGGGATCATCATCAGCACCGCGTGCGGCAGGCTGCGCCCGCCCAGGTGCAGCAGCTCCAGCACCTCGTCGAAGGAGGTCGAGTCCGAGCCGTCCGGGGTGCAGATCGGGAACAGCCGTTCGATGCCGGAGCCCGGTCCGGCGAGCAGGTCCGAGGCCAGCAGCGACTGCCGGGCCTGCATCCAGTTGCGGTTGCCGCCGACGGTGTTGATCTCGCCGTTGTGCGCGATCAGCCGGAACGGCTGGGCCAGCGGCCAGGACGGGAAGGTGTTGGTCGAGAACCGGCTGTGCACCAGCGCGATGGCGCTGGCGAACCGCTCGTCGTGCAGGTCGGGGTAGAAGGTGGCCAGCTGCGCGGTGGTCAGCATTCCCTTGTAGATCAGGGTGCGTGCCGACAGCGACGGGAAGTACAGCTGGTCACCGGACTCGGCGACCCGGCGCTCGGCGACCTTGCGCAGGCCGTAGGCCATCCGGTCCAGCTCCAGGCCGGCTGTCTCTTGACGTTCAGGACCAGCCGCGGCGGACACGAACAGCTGCTCGAAGGCCGGCATCACCTCCAGCGCGCTCGGGCCGACGCCCTCGGGCGAGACCGGCACCGGCCGCCAGCCGAGCACCCGCAGGCCCTCAGCGGCGGCGGTCTCGGCCACCACGGCCTTCACCCGGTCCCGGGCGGCCTGCTCGGTCGGCAGGAAGGCGATGCCGGTGGCGTAGCAGCCGGCGGCCGGCAGCTCGAAGCCGGCTACCGCCCGCAGGAAGGCGTCCGGAACGGCCACGGTGATGCCGGCTCCGTCGCCGCTCTCGGGCTCGGCGCCGGCGGCGCCGCGGTGGTCCATGTTGTGCAGCGCCGTCAGGGCGGTGCTGATCAGCCGGTGGCTGGGACGGCCGCGCAGGTCGGCCAGGCAGGCCACCCCGCAGGAGTCGGCCTCGTTGCGCGGGTCGTACAGGCCCTGTGCGGCGGGCATCGCGGAAAACTGCACGCGCGCTCCCCTCGTCCGGGGCCGCCAGCGCGCCGGGGGCCCTCTGCTGTCCGGTTCGGCGGAACTACAAGTCCGATCCGTGTGATCACTCGCGGGACAGCGTCGGCCCAGGTGGTAGTGCGGTTGGTGCGCGCTCAGATTACCGGCAGATCGGCTGGGAACGCGACTACGTCTTCGTGGCGAACTTCACCCGCCCGCGGCGCAGTGGCACAGTGGTGTCATGGTGGCAGTCAGTGAGTTCTTCGACGCGATCGCGGTCGGCGATGTCGACCTGGTGCGCCGGTCGCTGGATGACGAACCGTCGCTGCTGGCCAACCTCGGCCCGGACGGGGCGTCGGCGGCGCTGACCGCGCTCTACAACGGGCACGGCCCGCTGGCCGACGAGCTGGCCGCGCGCACCGGGGAGCTCTCGGTGTTCGAGGCGGCCGCCTTCGACGACACCGCCCGGCTGGCCGAGCTGATCGCCGCCGACCGCTCGGTGATCAACTCCTGGAGCGCCGACGGCTGGCAGGCGCTGCACCTGGCCGCCTACTTCGGCCGCGCCGAAGCGGCCCGGATGCTGCTGGACGCCGACGCCGAGGTGGCCGAGCCGTCCCGCAACGAGCTGGCGGTGCAGCCGCTGCACGCGGCCGCGGCCGGCAAGCACTCCGAGCTGGTGTGGATCCTGATCGCCTCGGGCGCCCCGGTGCACGCCCGCCAGCGCGGCGGCTGGACGCCCCTGCACTCGGCGGCGGCCAACGGCGACCTGGAATCGGTGCAGGCGCTGCTGTCGGCCGGTGCCGATTCGGCGGCAGCCAACGACGAGGGCCGGACGCCGATCGAGCTGGCGTCGCAGGAGACGGTGCGCGCGGCGCTGCTTGGCGGCAGCGTTGGCTGACCGGTTGCCCGGCCTGCTGGCGCGGGCCCGCCGACAACCCTCGGCGATCCTGCTGGCGGTCCAGCTGCTCGGGGTGCTGATCTATCCCTACCTGGGCGAGTCGCGCACCGGCACCAGCGCGGTGTCGCTGTTCGGGTTGCTGGTGCTGGCGCTGGCGATCTGGTCGGTGGAGACCACGGCCTGGACCGTCTGGGTGTCGATCGTGCTGGGCGTGCCCGCGGTGATTTTCACTCTCTGCCAGCTGGCCTCGGCAGCCCCGGTCTGGCGGGCTTGGGGATCGGGCTTCGAGTCGGCGTTCTACTTCTATGCCGCCGGCAGCCTGATCGCCTACATGCTCGCCGACCGGACCATCACCCGGGACGAGCTGTTCGCCGTCGGCGCGACGTTCACCCTGCTGGCCTGGGCGTTCGCCCACCTCTACATGGTGACCCAGGTGATCTGGCCCGGCTCGTTCGTGGCCGCGGTGAACTCCAGCTCGCCGCGGAGCTGGATCGAGCTGCTGTTCCTCAGCTTCACCACGCTGTCCAGCACCGGCCTTTCCGACATCGTGCCGGTACGCCCGCATGCCCGCAGCTTCGTGATGATCGAGCAGCTCGCGGGGCTCGCCTACGTGGCGATGATCGTGTCCTGGATGGTGGGGCTGACGGTGGCCCGGGCCCGGGCGCGCGCGGAGGCCGACGAACTCCGCTGAGTCGGCGTCGGCCCTCGTTCAGGCGACGTTGGCGCCGATCAGGTGCCCGATGCCGTAGGTCACCGCGAAGGTCACCGCACCCAGCAGCAGCTGCCGGGCGCCCGCGTAGGGCCACGCCCGGGTGGTGAACCGGGCGGTGATCGCGCCGGTCACGAACAGCCCGGTCAGGGTCAGGATGGCCGCCAGCCACAGCGCGTCGGCCCCGAACAGGAACGGCAGCAGCGGCAGCAGCGCGCCGATGGAGAAGGACAGGAACGACGAGCCGGAGGCCACCCACGGGTTGGGCAGGTCGTAGATGTCGACGCCCAGCTCCTCCTTGGCGTGGATCTCCAGGGCCTGCTCGGGATCGACCGACAGCTGCTCGGCGACCAGTTGGGCCAGCTCCGGATCCACGCCCCGGTCGATGTACATCTGGGTCAGCTCGGCGAGTTCGGCATCCGGATTGTCCTCCAGCTCGAGGCGCTCGGTCTCCACCTCGGCCTGCATCGACTCGTTCTGGCTGCGCACCGAGACGTACTCGCCGCTGCCCATCGAGAACGCGCCGGACAGCAGGCCCGCCACCCCGGCGATCATCACCGGCCGGGCGCCGGCGGAGGCCGCGGCGACCCCGGCGACCAGGCCGAAGTTCGAGACCAGCCCGTCCACCATGCCGAACACGGTCGGGCGCAACCAGCCGCCGGACACCTCGCGGTGCTCGTGGCCGACCGCGTACTCCGGATCGCCGATCGGGTGGTGCGGTGCCGGCGGCGGGCTCGAGGCCGCCGGCAGGCGCCTGGGGCGGGCTTTCGGCATGCTGCTGGACATGCCTTGAGTCTATGGCGGCACCTGCTGGCTGGTGGGACCCGGCGCCGGCCGCCTCTCAGTGGCTGGTCGACGCGCTGATCGTCATGATTCCTGGTCGCCAGGACGACCGAATATGTGACGCTGGCTAGGGAAGGCGAGGACTGGCCGAGGGGGTGTCCGCCGGGTCCTCGGCTCGGCCGCCGGCCGGTTCGGACGGCTGGGTCGAGGCGCCCGCCGGATCGGACGGGGCGTCAGACCGCTGGGTCGAGAGGTCGGACCGCTGGGTCGAGAGGTCGGACCGCTGGGTCGAGGCGCCCGACGACTCGGACGGCCGGGCGTCGGACGGCTCGGACGGCCGGGCGAGGTCGCCGGTCGCGGGCTCAGCCCGCTCGTCGCCCGACTCAGCCAGCTCGTCGCCTGACTCAGCCAGCTCGTCGCCCGGCTCCCGCGCTGGCCCGGCGACGCTGCGCGGGCTGTTCCGGTGCCGCACGAACCAGGCGAGCGCCGCCAGGAACACCAGGATCGACACCCAGCTGTTCACCCGCATCCCCAGGATCCGGTTGGCATCGTCGGCCCGCAGCGCCTCGATGAAGAACCGGCCGAACGTGTAACCCATCACGTAGAGCGCCAGGACCTGGCCGCGTCCGAGCAACCGCCGGTGGTCGAGCCACAGCAGCAGGGCGAACACCGCCAGGCTCCACAACATCTCGTACAGGAAGGTCGGGTGGTAGTAACCGAGCACGATGGCATGTCCGGCGGCGTCCCGGCTGGCCTTGCCCGACACCACGTCCAGCTCGTGGATCTGCAGCTTCCAGGGCAGCGTGGTGGCCCGGCCGTACAGCTCGTTGTTGAACCAGTTGCCCCACCTGCCGATGGCCTGGGCCAGCAGCACGCCCGGTGCCGCGGCGTCGGCGAAGGCCCCGAAGTCCATCTGATGCCGGCGGCAGCCGATCCAGGCCCCCAGCGCGCCCAGCGCGATGGCGCCCCAGATGCCGAGGCCGCCGTCCCAGATCTTGACCGCGTCCAGCGGGTGCTTGCCGCTGGCGAAGTACAGCTCCGGGTCGGTGATCACGTGGTAGAGCCGGCCGCCGACGATGCCGAACAGCACCGCCCAGCCGGCCACGTCGCCCACCTGGCCCTTGGCGCCGCCGCGGGCCCGCCAGCGCCGGTCCGTCAGCCACAGCGCGACCAGGATGCCGGCCACGATGCACAGCGCGTACAGGTGGATCGACAGCACGCCGAGCCGGATCACGCTCACCGTCGGCGACGGAATGGCCGCTTCGATCATCTGCACCTGCACACCGTAGACGAGGCCCAAGCTCCCCGGTCAGCGGCTGGCGGGCATTGGTTACGGTGAAGCCATGGCC
>DASZEI010000344.1:0-7699 GCA_035940975.1 Jatrophihabitans sp.
GCGAGTTCTACCGGATGCCCGCCGCCCGGGTCGATCCCAAACCGGTCCAGCAGCCGCATCCGCCGCTGCTGCTGGGGGGCACCGCCGAGCGGGCCCTGCGCCGGGTCGGCCGGATCGCCGATGGCTGGATCTCGAGCAGCCGGCACGACCTGCGCACCGTCGGCGCCGACCTGGAGTTGATGCGCACCACGGCCCGGGACGCCGGCCGGGATCCGGACCGGCTGCGCTTCGTCATCCGGGGCGTGCCCGCACTGACCGACGAGCCGGCCGGAGACGACCGGCGGCCGTTGCGCGGCGATGCCGGCCAGATCCGCGAGGACTTCGACCGGCTGGCCGAGGCGGGCGTCACCGAGCTGTTCCTCGACCTGAACTTCGACCCGGAGGTCGGCTCGCCGGACGCCGATCCGGCAGCCTCGATGAGCCGGGCCGAGCACCTGCTGCGGACTTTCGCGCCCCGGCCCTGACCTCGAGCGCCCGGCCCTGACCCCGCGCCGGCAGCCTGCCCGGCGCTCTTCCCCCGACGGTCATGACGGATCGTCCATTGTGCTCGGGGAACCCGCGTGGCCGAAAATAGGTTGTCGGTACGTTGCCCTAGCTTGAACACTTCCAGCAACGCGACCTGTGAGGACCGACGCCAATGACATGCAAGGACCGGCCGGCGGCTCGAGGAACATCTGATGGCTGACGTCATCACGGCCAGTGGACTGGTCAAGGCCTACGGCAAGCTGCGGGCGCTGGACGGCTTGGACCTGGCGGTGCCCGAGGGCACCATCCTCGGCCTGCTCGGCCCGAACGGGGCGGGCAAGACGACGGTCGTTCGAATCCTGACCACCCTGCTCGAACCGGACGCCGGCACCGCCCGGGTGGCCGGCATCGACATCGCCAGGAACCCCGGCCTGGTGCGGGCCAAGCTCGGCCTGTCCGGCCAGTACGCGGCGGTGGACGAGTACCTCACCGGCTTCGAGAACCTGGACATGGTCGGCCGGCTGTACGGGCTGGGCCGCGCCCCCTCCAAGCAGCGGGCCCGCGAGTTGCTGGCCCAGTTCGACCTGGACGAGGCCGGCGACCGGCCGGTGAAGACCTACTCCGGCGGCATGCGGCGCCGCCTGGACCTGGCCGGCGCCCTGGTGGCACGGCCGCCGGTGCTGTTCCTGGACGAGCCGACCACCGGGCTGGACCCGCGCAGCCGGACCGACATGTGGGAGGTGATCGTCGACCTGGTCAAGGGCGGTACCACCCTGCTGCTCACCACCCAGTACCTGGAGGAGGCCGACCGACTCGCCGACAAGATCCTGGTGATCGATCACGGGCGAGCCATCGCCGAGGGCACCGCCGACAGCCTCAAGGCCCAGGTCGGGGGTGAGCGGGTCGAGATCGCGCTGGTCCGCCACGACGACCTGCCCGCAGCCCGCTCGATCATGACCGAGTTGGCAGGGGTGCCGGTCGAGGTGCAGGAGCACAGCCGCCGGATCGTCGCTCCGGTGACCGGCGGCGCCGGCCTGCTGATGGAGGCGCTGCGCCGCCTGGACGCCGACGGCATCGCGGTGCTGGACGTGGCGCTGCGCCGCCCGACGCTGGACGACGTGTTCCTGAGCCTGACCGGCCACTCCTCCGAGGACGACGCCGAGGCGGGGACGGGAGCCAAGCCCGCCACCCGGTCCGGTGCCCAGCAGGAAGTGGGCGTCCGATGAACATGCTCAAGCCGGTCGCCGATGGCGCGATCGTCGCCAAGCGCAACCTGATCAAGATCAAGCGGGTGCCGGACCTGCTGGTCTTCTCGACCATCTCTCCGATCATGTTCATCCTGCTGTTCGCCTACGTCTTCGGCAGCGCGATCACGGTGCAGGGCTCGAACTACCGCGAGTTCCTGATCCCCGGCATCTTCGCCCAGACGGTCATCTTCGGCGCCACCCTGACCGGGGCCGGAATGGCCGATGACATGAAGAAGGGGATCATCGACCGCTTCCGATCGCTGCCGATGTCGCGCTCGGCGGTGCTGATCGGGCGTACCGGCAGCGATGTGGCCAACAACGTCCTGATCATCACGGTGATGTCGGCGACCGGGCTGCTGGTCGGCTGGCGGATTCGCAGCTCGGTGGGCGAAGCCATCGGCGGCTTCCTGCTGCTGCTGGTATTCGCCTACGCCATCTCCTGGATCATGGCCTGGGTGGGGCTCATCGTGCCGAGCGTCGAGGTGGTGAACAATGCCTCGTTCGTCGTCATCTTCCCGCTCACCTTCATCGCCAACACCTTCGTGCCGACCGACAATTTTCCGGCACCGCTGAAGTTCGTGGCCAACTGGAATCCGGTGTCCTCGGTGACCCAGGCCGCCCGGCAGTTATTCGGCAACATCCCCGACACCGCAGCGGTACCGGACTACTGGTCGCTGCGACATCCGGTGATCTACACCCTGGGATGGGTCGTGTTGCTGTTGCTGATCTTCATCCCGCTGTCGGTGCGGCAGTACAAGAAGGCGGCCAGCCGCTGATCCCAGCCGGCGGCTGACCGCACCGAGCGAGGAGGTGCGAAGCAGGGCATCAGGGTCCGTACCGGGCGAGCCGTCACGGACCCGGCGTTAATCCCATCGACCGGGGTGCCGATAGGACACCCATTGCGGCCGGTATCGTGCCGGCGCGATGCGGATAGGAATCAGATGCCCAGCTCACAGGTGGTGGCCCTCGCGCGCCCCTCACGCCGGCGCCAGGCCGTGCTCGCCGTGATGGCTGCGCTCGCCTCGGCCGCCGCCCTGCTGGTGCACCCCGGCCAGGCTCAGGCTGCCACCACCGCCGAAACCGCCGCGGCCACCAGTGTGATGCGAATGCTCAACGCCGAACGGGTCGCAAACCACGTGCCGGTCCTGGGCTGGAGCACGGCGCTGACCAGCAGTGCCCGCCGGCATAACCTGGCGATGGCCCAGGCCAACCAGCTGTCTCACCAACTGCCCGGCGAGCCGTCGTTCAGCACCCGGATCAGCCAGGCCGGCGTGGTCTGGCACTCGGTCGCCGAGAACGTCGGCTGGACCACCGCCATGACCACGGACGGCGCCAACGGCTTGCAGAGCGCCATGTACAGCGAGAAGGCCCCGAACGACGGTCACCGGCGCAACATCCTGTCCACGTCGGTGCGCTTCGTCGGCATCGACGTGCTGCTCGACGCGCGCACCGGCAAGCTCTGGCTCACCGAGGACTTCGCCGACGTGCCGGGGCCGATTCCCTCGCTGGCCGGCCACAACCCCAGCGGCTACTACGACAGCGCGGTGGCGCTGCCCGGTCACCAGGTCCGGGTGCGCGGCTGGGCGGTGGATCCGGACAACCGGTCGCTGCCACTGGCCATCGCCGTCTACTACGACGGGCGGGCCGTCGGCTGGTTCAAGAACCCGGTCGCCCGCCCGGACGTCGCCAAGGCCAAGTCGGCCGGCCTGTACCAGGGCTTCGACATCACGGTGACGCTGCCGGCCGGCCTGCACTCGGTGTGCACCTACGCCATCAACGTCGGGCTGGGCACCGGCAACCCGCGGCTGGGCTGCCGCACCGTCCGCACCTGAGGGGTCCGGGCGCGCACGTTCGCCATCCAGACCACGTTCACCATCAGCCTCAGACGCCGGCCGGGTTCATCGACACCGAGGCCAGCTTCGGCAGCTGCGGCACTCCGGCCGCGGAATGCGCGATCATGGCGTGAGCTGGTTCGCTGCGAGCAGATGAAGCGGGGGTTAGGCCGGTGACAGCGGGATATTCCTCGACCCCTCAAGCACGCAAGCTGGGGCTGAAACCGGGCCATCGGGTCAGGATCGATCAGCCGCCCGACGGTTGGGCCCTGGACCAGCCTCCTGAGCTGTTCACCGTCGCGGAGGCAGGGCCGGCTGACGTCATCCTGAGCTTCTTCCGCTCGGCCGCGGAGCTTTCCGAGCGGTTGCCGGCACTGGCGGCGAGCATCTATCCCGATGGTGCGCTGTGGATCGCCTGGCCGCGCCGGGCCGGTGGGCACCGCAGCGACATCACCGAGAACCTGCTTCGCGACCAGGCGTTGCCGCTGGGGATCGTCGACGTCAAGGTGGCAGCGCTGGACGAGGACTGGTCGGCGTTGCGATTCGTCTGGCGGGTCGAGAACCGCCCACCCCCGCCGCAACGCTAGAGCCGGTCAGCCAGGCGGCGGCGTTGCCGGGGTCGATCGAACGCAGAGCGGTTTCGCCGAGCTCCGGTCAGCCTTCGGCTGGATCCTCGGTATGTTCGCGCGGCACGTCCTGACCCTGTTCGGACGCGTCGCCGCCTTCGGTGTCGGCCTGGGTGTGCTGGCGCACCTCGTCCTCGGCGGCTGGGTCGTACTGCTGGCCGGATGTCGATTCGCTCATCCTTCCAGTTCTACTCCCCTGCCGCCTGCCCACGGCAGCCCACGGTCGGGGCATCGGTCGAACCCCTGGATTTGGATTCCGCAGACGTTCTCGGACAGACTCGATGGCATGGCAAAGGACAAGGCTGAATCAGACACCAGCTCCGACGACCACGTGGCCGGCAGCAGGGCCACCGGTGGCGTCACCAACCCTGACGCGCCCGACCAGGCCAGCACCACCGGCACCAGCCCCAGCTCCGAGTTCGTCGGGCGGGTGGCCGGCACCGACGAGAGCGACATCGGCGAGAGCGGCGCCGAACGCCGGGCCGAGGCCGCCAGGGAAGGCAGCGACTAGCTGCCAGCGGCGGGCCGGCTAGCTACCAAGGCGCATTGACTACCGCACTTATTAGACAGTTGCGCTAAGCCCACTTCCTGACTGGTGCGCGGGCGTCAGCCGGCGGCCAGCCCGAAGTACGGCAGGCAGGGCTCGACTCCGTCGATCTCGACGTCGCCCGTCCCGGTGGGCGCGCCGGCGCCGGCCAGCCAGTCCGTGCGGCGCAGCCGCAGGTGCACCATCGTGTCGACCCCGTCGTCGCGCCGGTGCAAGGACTCGCCGTTCGGCCGGTAGCCCAGCGCCCGCGACACCGCCAGCGATGCGTAGTTGTCATGCCAGGCCGAGCTGATCGCCGCCTGCGCCCGCAGCGGGCCGAAAGCCAGCGCCAGGACGGCACGCCGCATCTGCTGCCCGATCCCGCGGCCACGCACGGCCGGCACCAGGTGCGAGGCGCTGTCCACCGTGCGCAGCAGCGGAAAGTCCTCTGCCTCCAGTTCCTGAACCCCCACCAGCTCGCCACCAGCCCGCACGCAGAAGGCCAGCTTCCACCGTTCCGGACGCCAGCTTCCGTAGCTGTTCCAGTAGTGCTGGAAGCTGATCACCCGGCGATTGGCCGCCTCGGACAGGCCCGGATACCGGGTGGCGTCCGGATCGAGTTCGACGTCGTCGGGCAGCAGGTCGGCCAGCGGCAGCAGGTCGGCCTCGGTCATCGGCCGCAGTTCCAGGTCGGCCACCGACAGCCGCAGGTCCAGCAGCGGCCAGTATGGATGCGCCATCGTTAGCCCGTTTCCGATGCCGACAGCAGCGCCCGGGCGGCCTGCAGGATGCTCGCCTCGTCCAGCAGCACCGCTCGGGCGGCGTCACCGAGCGGAATGAAGCTGTCGGCGCTGGCCACCCGCTTGATCGGGCCTCTGAAACCGCCGTCGACCAGCGCGGCGACGATGCCCTCCGACACCCCGCCGGAGCGCCGGGTCTCATCCACCACCAGCACCTGGCCGCTGCTGGCCGCCTCGCGCAGGATGTCGTTGACCGGTAAGGGTGACAGCCACCGCAGGTCCAGCACCGCGGTCGACACGCCGAGTTCGGCAAGGGTCTTGGCGACCCGAAGGCTCATCGGCACGCCGTTGCCGAAGGTCAGGATGGACAGGTCGGCGGCATCCGTCGCGTGCGACGGCCCGTCCCCGGCCTCGACCAGCCAGCGCCGGGCCTGCCCGATCGCGACGTGCCCGGCTTCCCACTGCTGCGGTCCGGCGTACTCGGCGAGCCAGCCGCCGTCGCCAGCGGAATGCAAATCACGTTGATGGTAAAGGGCAATCGGCTCCAGGAAGACGCTGACGGTGCCGTCGACCCGGGCTGCGGCGAGCAGCGTGCGCAGCATCGCCGGGGCGTCGGAGGGGTGCGCCGGCACCCCCACCACCAGTCCCGGGATGTCGCGCAGCACCGCGACCGAGTTGTCGTTGTGGAAGTGGCCGCCGAAGCCCTTCTGGTATCCGAGGCCGGCGATCCGCACCACCATCGGATTGCGGTACTGGCCCTGGGAAAAGAACTGCAGGGTGGCGGCCTCACCGCGCAACTGGTCCTCGGCGTTGTGCAGGTAGGCCAGGTACTGGATCTCCGGGATCGGCAGGAAGTTGGCCAGCCCGGCGCCCAGCCCCACCCCGAGGATGGCCTGCTCGTCGAGGATCGTGTCGAACACCCGGGCCCCGCCGAAGCTCTTGCGCAGCCCCCGGGTCAGCCCGTACACCCCGCCCTTGACCGAGACGTCCTCGCCGAACAGCATCGCCTGCGGGTACCTGGCCAGCTCGTCGTGCAGCGCCCGGTTGATCGACTGGGCCAGGGTCAGCGGGCCCTCGTCCTCGGGCAGCCGGGTGCCGAACAGCGCGCCCCGGTCCACCTCGGACGGCGCCGCCACCACCGCGGCCACCTGCTCGTGGCTGCGCGGCGCCAGCGGCGCCATCACCTCGGCCGCCGTTGCCAGCTGCGGCTCGGCCATCAGCTGCACCGCGACCTCGCGCACCCGCTCGCCGATCGCCTCGTAGCGCTCCACCAGCTCCGGGCCGTCAGCGAATCCGGCGGTGGCCAGCAGCCCGGCGGTGACCAGCAACGGATCCCGCTGGTAGTCCGCGGCGATCTCGGCCGGGGTGCGGTAGGCCACCTCGGCGTCGGAACCCGCATGCCCGAGGAAGCGGACCGTCTTGAGGTGCAGGAAGGCCGGCTTGCGAACGGTCCGGACGAACTCGACCGCCTGGCTGGCCGCGTCGTAGACATCGGCCAGGTCGCAACCGTCCACCGCGAGGTAGCGCAGGCCCGGCCTGGACATGAACCGCTCGGTGATCCAGCCGGACGGGGTCCGGGTGCTGATGCCCAGGCCGTTGTCCTCGCACACCATCAGCAGCGGCACCGGCAGGCCCTGATAGACCGTGTTCGACGCGGTGTTGACCGCCCCCACCAGGGTGGAGTGGTTCACCGAGGCGTCTCCGAAGCTGGTGACCACGATCGAGTCCGCCGACCACGGCGTGCCCACCCCGGCCCGGCGGGCCCGGCCCAGGGCGAAGGCCAGGCCGACCGCGCGCGGCAGGTGCGAGGCGATCGTCGAGGTCTGCGGGATGATGGCGAGCTCCGCATTGCCGAACACCTTGTGCCGGCCACCGGCAATCGGTTCGCTGATCGCCGCCGCGACGCCGGCGAGGATGTCGCGGACCGGGTCGTGACCGGGCAGCTGCCGCGCCCGGGCGCAGTAGAAGCCGCCGGAGCGGTAGTGCAGCAGCGCCGGATCGTCCGGGCGCAACGCCGCCGCGACCCCTGCGTTGCCCTCGTGACCGGACGAGGCGATGGTGTAGAAACCCCGGCCCTGGGTCTGCATCCAGATCGCGGCCAGGTCGACCTGGCGGGATTCGCACTGGGCCCAGAACAGCTCGCCGGCCTGCCTGATCGACAGCACGCTGCCGGCCCGGACGGGGGCGTCGAGGTCGCGGCTGGCGCCGCGCTCCAACGCCGTCACCGAGGTGAGGAAATGCTGCTCCAGAGGGTGGCGTTCGG
>DASZEI010000345.1:0-1826 GCA_035940975.1 Jatrophihabitans sp.
CCACCCACCTCATGGGCACCTGCTCGGGCGGCATCCTGGCCAGCATGACCGCCGCCGTCCTGGCCGCGACCGGCCGGCAGGACCGGCTGGCCAGCCTGAGCCTGCTGGTCACCGTGCTGGACCAGACGCGTGCCGGCCTGACCGGCGCGATGATGGACGAGGACACCGCCGCGCAGGCCGTCGAGGCCTCCCGCCGTGCCGGCTACCTCGACGGCCGCCAGCTCGCCGAGGTGTTCGCCTGGCTGCGGCCGAACGACCTCATCTGGAACTACTGGGTCAACAACTACCTCCAGGGCAAGCAGCCGCCGAAGTTCGACATCCTGTCCTGGAACTCCGACACCACCCGGATGGCCGCCCGGCTGCACGCCGACTTCGTCGACGTCGCCCTGGGCAACAAGCTGACCCACCCCGGCAGCGTGACCGTGCTCGGCACTGAGGTGGACCTCAGCCAGGTCACCGTCGACTCTTACGTCCTGGCCGGCTCCGCGGACCACATCTGCCCCTGGCAGGCGTGCTACCGCAGCAGCCAGCTGCTCGGCGGCAAGATGCGCTTCGTGCTGTCCACCAACGGGCACATCGCGGCGCCGGAGAACCCGCCGGGCAACCCGAAGTCGAGCTACCGGGTCACCGACGACAACTCCGCCCCGGTCGAGGAGTGGGCCGACACCGCCCGCACCGAGAAGGGCTCCTGGTGGCCGGACTACTCCGCCTGGCTCGGGGAACGGTCCGGGCCGGACAAGGACGCGCCCGAACAGCTCGGCAGCGCCCGGTTCCGGGTCCGGGAGGACGCGCCGGGCAGCTACGTCCGGGACTCGTGAGCACGCAGACCGGCACGGCCCGACAGGAGACGACCGACGTGGAACTGGCAGAGGGCATCGGCAACGCGCTGTCGACCGACTACTTCATGCTGCGCGAAGACCTCTCGCCGGAGCAGTTGGACCACCTGCTGCGCACCCGGACCTTCGTCGAGGACGAGGTGCTGCCGGTGATCAACGACTACTGGGAGCGCGCGGAGTTCCCCTGGCCGCTGGTGGAGAAGATGGGCGCGGCGGGTCTGGTGGGCGACGGCATCGACGGCTACGGCTGCCCGCCGATGGACGCCCTGTCGGCCGGCCTGGTGCACATGGAGCTCAACCGCGGCGACGGCAGCCTCGGCACCTTCCTCGGCGTCCAGGCCGGGCTGGCGATGAAGTCGATCGCCATGCTCGGCTCGGAGGAGCAGAAGCAGCGCTGGCTGCCGCCGATGGCCCGGTGCGAGGCGCTGGGCGCCTTCGCGCTCACCGAGCCCGAGCACGGGTCGGACTCGATCGCGCTGGAGACCTCGGCCCGCAGGGACGGCGGGTCCTACGTGATCAACGGGTCCAAGAAGTGGATCGGCAACGGCACCATCGCCGACGTCGTCGTGGTGTGGGCCCGGGACACCGACGACCGCCAGGTCAAGGGCTTCCTCGTGGAGAAGGGGACGCCGGGCTACCGGGCGCGCCGGATCGAGGGCAAGGGCTCGCTGCGCGCGGTGTGGCAGGCCGAGATCGAGCTCGAGGACGTGCGCGTGCCGGCCGAGAACCAGTTGCCCGGCGGCCGCAGCTTCAAGGACGCCGGGGCGGTGCTGGCGACCACCCGCGGCTCCTGCGCCTGGATGGCCCTCGGGCACGCCGTCGCCGGGTACGAGGCCGCGCTCACCTACGCCGGTCGCCGGAAGCAGTTCGGCAAGCGGCTGGTGGAGTTCCAGCTGATCCAGGAGCGGCTGGTCGGGATGCTCGCCAAGGTGACCGCGATGCAGCTGTACTGCCGTCGTCTCGCCGACCTGGGACTGGCCGGCCGGGTCG
>DASZEI010000346.1:0-4227 GCA_035940975.1 Jatrophihabitans sp.
TGACCGGTGGCAGCTGGCCGGTCACGATGATCTCCTCGCGGTCCACGCTGACCGATGCCGGTCCGACGAACCAGTCCGAGGGCAACCGGCCGGTGAACCAGGCGGCGGCGTCGTCGGCCGGTGGCAGCTCGGCCTGCTGCCAGCCTCCGGGCCGACCGAACCCACCGCCACGGTGCCCGCCCCGGCGTAGTCCGCCCGGCCCGCGCCGGCCCCGACCGGGCCCCAAGCCCGGTCCCTCGTCGCCTTCAGGACCGTGCTGCGGTCCTTCCTCAGCAGTATTCATCACTGGTGCCTCCTTGATTACATCAACGCTATAATTACATGATTACACGTTGATGAGAAGGAGGACAAGACTGTCCTGCGAGGGTCAGCGGGCGAGCACCATCACGTTGCTGCCCGCCGCGTAGTCGGTGTCGACGATGCGGCCGTCACCGGGCCGGTGCACCCGGCTGCGCGACAGGTCCTTGGTGATGAAGGTGCGCAGCAGCCAGCGGTCCTCACCATTGCCGTGGTAACGGAACGAGCTCCTGCCATGGAAGGCGTCGTGGTTGTCGATCAGCAGCAGGTCACCGGCCTCGAGCCGGGTATCGATCACCGCGTCGGAGGCCACCGCGTACAAGGTGTCCAGAGCGGCCTGCGCCTCGTCGTCAAGGCCTCGGGTCTCGGCGAAATCGCAGCGGATCCGAGGACGCCGGGGATCGCCGTCCAGGACCCGGACCGGGCCGATCAGGATCGGATCGGTGAGTCCTGACCCGCGCAGGAACGAGCCGTCGACCGTGGTGGAGAAGCGCGGCTCGCTCAGGATTGCCAGGATGCGGGGATCCAGCAGCGGCAACAGGACGGTGGTCGAGGCGAGCACGGTGCGCGCGATGCGTTCCGGATCCGGTCGCAGGCACAGCAGGCCGATCACATCCGCCCGGTAGTCGGTGAAGACCGTCTCGCAGTGCAGTTCGAGCAGCGCCCGGCTGGAGATCGACTGCTGGGTATCCTCGAAGCCCTTGACCGGCAGGATGTCCTGGATGATCTGACCGGCGAGCTCGGGCTGGAAACCGAACTGCTCACCGACCAGCGCGGACGCCAGGCTGAACACCCGAGCGGCCGGCAACCGGATGCCCAGGCCGTAGTCGGCGTGATCGGGGGTCGGCGGCAGCGGGTCGACCGGCAGGTTGCGGATCAGCATCCCGCCGGAGCTGTCACCGTTGCGGCGGAAGTTCAGCGCCGCTCGCCGGATCCGCTCCGGCAGCCGCGAGCTGAGCAGCTGCGCGGTCATCACGAACTCCTCGGTCTGGGTCACCGGGTCGAAGCCGGCCAACTCGTCGGCCAGCAGCCGGAAGGCGTCCTGCTCCTGCTCGCTGAGACAGATCTGGGTCGGGTAGATGTCACTCATTGACTGCTCCAGCTGGGTCGGTTTGGCCTTGAACTGAAAGGAGTTCTCCACTTAGGAGAGCGCTGGGAAAGGGTGGATGGATACACGTTGTCCTGTTGGCGAGTCCAGAGGTGGATGCGAGGTTTCAGTCGCCGGCAACGTAGGAAGCCGGCTCGGTCGCCCCCGTCCAGCGGGCGTGCTCGAGCTCCCGGATCCGCTCCTGGGCGTTGTGGTCCAGTCCGGCCATCGCCCGGCGCAGCAGCGGTGGTGCCATCACCGAGGTCACCACGGCGACCAGCACGATGATGGTGTAGGTGGCGGTGGTGATCACACCGAGCCGCAGCCCCGCCATGGCGACCACGACCTCGACAACTCCGCGGGCGTTCATCCCGGCGCCCAGGGCGAAACCTTCACGGGCCGACAGCCGGGACAGCCGCGCGCCGAGGAAGGCGCCCGCGAACTTGCCGATCACCGCCACGCTCAGCACCACCAGCGCCGAGAGCAGCACGGTCGGGTGCGCGAGCGAGGCCAGGTCCATCCGCAAGCCGGCGGTGGCCAGGAAGATCGGCGCGCCGACCCACAGCACGAAGGTACGCAGCGGCACGAGCCGGACCGGGTCGATGACCTCGCGTACCCGGGTGGCGCTGAGCAGCGTGCCGGCGACGAAGGCGCCGAACGCCGGCTCCAGCCCGAGTGACTGGGTGATGGCAGCCCCGGCGATGATCATCGTGACAGCACTCGCCACGGCCGGCCCGGTCTCGGAGCTGCGGCCGGCCAGGGTGAACAGCGCGCGGGCCAGCGGCCGGCCGATGACCGCGGCCGCGATCAGGAAGGCGATGATCTCGCCGACGGTCAGTACGATCCGCCAGCCGTGCGCGCCGCCGAGCGCCATCGCCGACACCACCGACAGCAGGCACCAGCCGACGGCGTCATCGATCGCACCGGCTGCCAGGGTGAGTTGACCGACGTCGCGGTGCAGCAGCTTCATGTCCAGCAGCGTCTTGGCGATCACCGGGATCGCGCTGACACACATGGCCACGCCGAGGAAGAAGGTGAACGTGGTGCGGTCGGTCGTGGGCGACATCAGGGTGGCCGGCAGCAGCCACCCCAGCCCCACCCCGGCAGCGAGCGGAATCAGCAGCCCGCCGAGGCTCACCCGGACGGCGGTGGCACCGCGGCGGCGGATCAGGTTCAGGTCGACGTGCATTCCCGAAAGCCCGACCAGCAGCAGCACGCCGACCTGGGCGACCGCGTTGATCATGTTCGCCTGCGAGGCCTGGTCCGGGAACAGCCAGTGCCACAGCTCCGGCGTCAGGTGGCCCAGCAGCGACGGCCCGACCAGCACCCCGGTCAGCAACTCGCCGACCACCGCGGGCAGGCCGATCCGTCCTGCCAGCCGCCCGAACAGCAGCGCCAGCCCGAGCAGCACGCAGACCTGGATCAGGAACACCAGCAGGTCATGCCCGGCCGGCTGGGGAAGCGGGGCGAAGCCGGTCGCGAGTGCGGTCGGACTCACGCCTTGCCCTGCCGATCCGCGGCGAGTTGGCGGGGCTGGTCGACCGAGTCCAGGCCGGTCTGCCTGGGAAGCCGGCCGAGCGCCCGGTCGGCCAGAGCCCGGGCCAGCACCGGGCCGAACTTGAACGACATCCCGCCGCACGCGGCAAAGGCCCAGACCCCGTCGGCGAGCTGCACCAGCAGCGGGCCCTGGCCGGCCTCGTCGGTCAGGTAATAGCCCTCCGTCGCGCCGGTCACGGCGAGTGGCTCGAAGGCGGTGAGCACCGTGCCGAACAGGCGGATCAGGTGGTGGCGCCATGCGATGGGCGTCTGGTGGTCGGACATGTCGGGCACCGTGCGGCAGGCACTGGACGCGCTCAGCCGCACCGGGGTGCCGGCGATCGGCGGCATCAGCCACGCATCGCCGCTGCCACCGAGGCCCAGCACGGCCGGTGAACGAGACCACGCCCCGGGGAAGGAGACCGGTGCGTAGGACAGCATGGTCTGGCGCTTCAAGCTCAGCTCGGTGCCGAGGCCGGCCGGCAGCAGGTCGCGCGACCACGGGCCGGCGGCCACCACGACGCTGTCGCCGGACAGCACGCGGCCACCGGCGAGGCCGACGGATGCCCAGTCCGTCACGTGCGTCACCCGGCAGTGCGAGTGGGTACGCACGGCGGGATGGCCGCGCAGCCAACGGGCCGCCGACAGCAGGGCCCGGTCGGCCAGCACGGTGCCGGCGGCCGGCTCCAGAATCGCCTGCTGCCCAGGGGCGAACCGGAGCTGGGGAAACCGATCGGTCAGCTCGTTACCCGACAACGCCCGGACGGGCACGCCGGCTCCGGTCAGCAGCGCCAGTTCGGCCTCGATGTCCGCCGTCAGGGTGAGCACTCCGGTGCGGTGGTAGAAGCGCCCGCCCAGCCGGCGCTCGACCTCCGCCCAGGCTTCATGCAATCCGGCCGCAGCCAGGGACAGCAGCCGATCGCCGCGGTGCAGCGTGCGTATCACCCGATGCTGGTCGTAGGAGGTGGCCGCCGGGGACGGAATCGCCGCCTGCTCCACCAGATCGACCTGCGCTCCGGCGCGAACGCACTCCACAGCGGTGAGCAGGCCGATCACTCCGCCACCGACGACCACGATCCGCATACTGGGTCACCGGCCTGTTGCGGAGGCCGGCTCGGCCGCCGTGGTCAGCGACAGCAACGGGGGAACGAACGCCGCGACCTCGGCAACGTCGAACGCCGCCGGACCGAGCGTGCCGTCGAAGCCGCCGGCCTGCCGGGCAGCGGCTGCCAGGTCGATCAGGATCGGAGCACTGAGTGCCAGCAATGCCGAAACCTGCAGGATCAGGTCACCCCAGGCCGCCGGCT
>DASZEI010000347.1:0-2669 GCA_035940975.1 Jatrophihabitans sp.
CCGCCACCGGCCGCAGCGTCAGGCCGACCAGCCACCAGGTCAGCGCCGCCATCATCGCCACCACCACCGGGCCGCCGAGCAGCAGCCCGCGCCGCAGCAGCCGGGACGAGTCGTTCAACCGCCCGAGCACGGTGCCGACCAGCACGGTGCGCTGGCCGGACCGGACGTCGGCCCGCACCCCGACCACCCGCAGCGGCTCGTCCAGCGAGGCCCGCTCGCCCGACACCGTCAGGTCCGCCCCGGCGCGCACCCTCACCAGCTCGCCCGGCTCCAGCACCGACACGGCGGTGTCGGCGCCGGGCGAGGCGGCCACCACCCGGTTGTCGGCATCGACCACCTGCACCAGCGACACCCCGCCACTGCCGGCCAGCACCTGCGACGGCAGCCGGCCGGACTGCACCAGCGCTGCCACCTCGGTGCCGGAGCGCTGGGCCGAGGAATCCAGCGTGTTCAGCAGGGCCGCGCGCACCGCCAGCAACAGCACCACCCCGGCCAGCGCCAGCGCGACGCTGAACAGGGCGGTGGCCAGCACCGTGATCCGGGCGCGCAGCGACCGGTGCCGCCACCAGCGCAGCAGGGACTTCTCAGCCACCGTCGCTCGCCAGCCGGTAGCCGGCCCCGCGCACCGTCTGCACCGCATGCCGTCCGAAGGGCAGGTCGATCTTGCGGCGCAGGTAGCCGACGTAGACCTCGATGACGTTGGCATCGCCCTCGTAGTGGGCATCCCACACGTGGTGCAGGATGTCGGCCTTGCTGACCGCGTCGCCGGCCCGGCGCATCAGGTACTCCAGCAGCGAGAACTCCCGCGGCGTCAGCTCGATCTCGGTCTCGCCCCGGCGGACCGCGCGGGCGGCCGGGTCCAGGCTGAGGTCGCCACAGCTCAGGATCGCCGGCCGGGGCCGCACGCCGCGGCGCAGCACCGCGCGCAGCCGCGCCAGCAACACCACGAACGAGAACGGCTTCACCAGGTAGTCATCGGCACCGAGGTCCAGCGCGTCGGCCTCGTCGTACTCGCCGTCCTTGGCCGACAGCACCAGCACCGGCACCCAGTTCTGCTCGGCCCGTAGCGCCTCGATCAGGCGGTAGCCCGACAGGCCCGGCAGCATGATGTCGCAGACGATTGCGTCGTAGCTGTTCTCCCGAGCCAGGTGCAGGCCGTCCGGGCCGTTGAAGGCCACCTCGACCGTGAAGCCCTCGGCCACCAGCCCGCGTTGCAGCGCGGTCGCCATCCGGGGTTCGTCCTCCACGATGAGCAGCCGCATGACCTCCACCTCCTCGGACCCGGGCACCGGCGCCTAAGCATGGCCTGACCGCGCTAAGCATGGCCGGCCGCGCTAATGGCCTGACCGCGCTAAGCATGGCCCGGCCGCGGGCTTTGCGGCTCAGCATCAGCTCAGCCACGCTCAGGTTGTCCACAGCCTGCCCAGCCGATCCTGGAACCATGCCTGAGCTTTCCACCGATGCCGACCCCGGCCCCCGGCCTGATGCCGCCCCCCGGCCCGACCGCGATCCCCGCCGGCACTGGCGGCTGGCTCGCTGGCTGGCCCCGACCGGTGTCGCCGCGGTGATCGCGCTGCTGGCCAGCGGGGTGCTCAGCGCCGACGCCAACCCGAACCTGCCGCCGCAGTCCGCCGCCCAGCTGTTGGCCGCGATCGGCAACGCCAAGCTCACCGGGTTCTCCGGCACGGTGGTCGAGAAGGCCTCGCTGGGACTGCCCGAGCTGCCGACAGTCGCCGGGGCCGACCCGGCGACCGGACTCGCCGGCCTGCTGACCGGCTCGCACACCATCCGGCTCTGGTACGGCGGTGAGACCAAGCAGCGGATCGCGCTGCTGAGTTCCCTCGGCGAGCAGGACCTGTTCCGCAACGGCCGCGAGCTGTGGCAGTGGAACTCCGAAACCCGGACGGCCAACCACACCGTGCTGCCCAGCGACGCCTCCGGTCATCCGGGCGACCCTCGGCTGCCGGTGATCACACCGGATGAGGCCGCCCGGCGAGCACTGGCGATGATCGATCCGAGCACCGCCGTGAGCACCGACCGGGCCGCGATAGTGGCCGGCCGGCCCGCCTACGTCCTGGTGCTGCGCCCGCGCGACGACCGGTCCCGGGTGGGCTCGGTCCGGATCTCGGTGGACGGCAAGACCAAGATCCCGCTGGGCGTCCAGGTGCTGGCCCGCGGCTCGGACCGGGCAGCCATCGACATCACCTTCACCCGCTTCCACGATTCGATGCCCAGCCAGGACAACTTCGACTGGACGCCACCGGACGGGGCGATGATCAGCCAGGCAAGCCCACCCCGCCATCCCGAGGGCTACCGGCCGCCGGCCGGGCTCGGGCCGGACGTCAGCACCATCGGCACCGGCTGGACCACGATCACGAAGCTGACCGGCGTGTCGGTGCTGCCCGGCTCCGGCTCCGGCAGCGAATCCGGTTCGCAAGGCGACCAGTTCGGCTCGCTGCTGGCCGGCCTGCCCGAGGTCAGCGGCAGCTGGGGCTCGGGACGGCTGCTCCGCTCGGCGCTGCTGTCCGCGCTGATCACCAGTGACGGCCGGGTCTACGTCGGAGCGGTCGATCCCGAGTTGCTCTATGCCGCCGCGGCCACGAAGTGACCGGGTGACCCCGCTGGCCATCCAGACCGCCGGCCTGACCAAGCGGTTCCGCGGCGGCCAG
>DASZEI010000348.1:0-7448 GCA_035940975.1 Jatrophihabitans sp.
GTGGTTGGGACTGGCCGGTTGCTGGCATAGCGTGGGTGCAGGGACCGCTCGTACCGGGGCCCGGAAGGAGGACAGACGTGAGTAACCGGCTTGCCACTGCGACCAGCCCCTACCTGGCCCAGCATGCCGACAACCCGGTCGACTGGTGGCCGTGGTGCGAGGAGGCCTTTGCCGAAGCCCGCCGCCGCAACGTCCCGGTGCTGCTGAGCGTCGGTTACGCCGCCTGTCACTGGTGCCATGTGATGGCGCACGAGTCCTTCTCCGACGCCGAGGTGGCGGCGGTGCTCAACGACCGGTTCGTGGCGATCAAGGTCGACCGCGAGGAGCGGCCGGACATCGACGCCATCTACATGGCCGCGACCGCCGCGATGACCGGGCACGGCGGCTGGCCGATGACCTGCCTGCTGACCCCGTCCGGCGAGCCGTTCTTCTGCGGGACCTACTTTCCCAAGGAGGGTTTCCTGCGGTTGCTGGAGGCGGTCACCCAGGCCTGGACCGAGCGGCAGGACGAGGTGCTGGCCACCAGCGGGCGGATCGTGCAGGCGTTGCAGGCGGCCCTGGCGACCGGCGCCGCGCGGGCGCTCGGGCCGGCGGAGCTGGAACAGGCGGTGTCCCGGCTGGGCCAGCACTACGACCGGACCAACGGCGGCTACGGCTCGGCCCCGAAGTTCCCGCCCTCGATGGTGCTGGAGTTCCTGCTGCGCCACCATGCCCGTACCGGCTCGGCCCAGGCGCTGGAGCAGGTTCGCCGAACCTGCGAGGCGATGGCCCGGGGCGGTATCTATGACCAGCTGGCCGGCGGCTTCGCGCGCTACTCCGTCGACGCCGAGTGGATCGTGCCGCACTTCGAGAAGATGCTCTACGACAACGCCCAGCTGCTGCGGGTCTACCTGCACCTGTGGCGGGCCACCCGCTCACCGCTGGCCGAGCGGATCGCGCACGAGACCGCGCAGTTCCTGCTGCGCGACCTGCGCACCCCGGAGGGTGTCTTCGCCTCCGCGTTGGACGCCGACACCGAGGGTGTCGAGGGCCTGACCTACGCCTGGACGCCCCAGCAGCTGATCGAGGTGCTCGGCGAGGTGGACGGTAGCGCGGCTGCCGGCCTGCTCGGCGTCACCGCTCAGGGCACCTTCGAACTGGGCAGCTCGACGCTGCAACTGCGCACCGATCCGCGCGACCGCAAATGGTGGTCGGGGGTGCGGGACCGGCTGTTGGCGGCCCGCAACCGGCGCCCGCAACCAGCCCGCGACGACAAGGCCATCACCGCCTGGAACGGTCTGGCGATCGCGGCGCTGGCCGAGGCGGGGGTGCTGCTGGGTCGGCCGAGCTACCTTGCCGCCGCGCAGCGCTGCGCCGACTTCCTGCTGAGCCGGCATCTGGTCCAGGGCCGGTTGCACCGCTCCTCGCGGGCCGGTTCGATCAGCGCCGCCATGGGCGTGGCCGAGGACTACGGCGACCTGGCCGAGGGGCTGCTGGCATTGCACCAGGCGACCGCCGAGCCTGGCTGGCTGGAGTCGGCGGGCCAGTTGCTGGAGGTGGCGCTGACCCGGTTCGCCGACGGCGCCGGCGGCTTCTTCGACACCGCCGACGACGCCGAGACGCTGTTCAGCCGGCCCCGGGACGCATCCGACAACGCCGCACCCGCCGGCCAGTCGGCGCTGGCCGGCGCCCTGCTCAGTTACGCCGCACTGACCGGCTCGACCCGGCACCGCGAGGCCGCCGAGGCCGCGCTGGCTGCCGCCGGTGAGCTGGCAGTGCGGGAGCCCCGGTTCGCCGGCTGGAGCCTGGCGGTCGCCGAGGCGGCCTGCGCCGGGCCGGTGCAGGTGGCGATCGTGGGATCCGGCCCGCTCGCGCACAACCTGCTGACGGCCGCCCGCAACAGCACCTCACCGGGCCTGGTGCTGGCCTTCGGCAAGCCGGACGCGCCGGGCCTGCCGTTGCTGGCCAACCGTCCGCTGGTGGCGGGGGAACCGGCCGCCTACGTCTGCCGCGGCTTCGTGTGCGAGCGCCCGGTCAGCACCGTGACGGAGTTGCTGGCGGCACTCGGCTGAGGCGTTGCAGTACTCGGCCTGGATCCATTGCCCGGCCTGGATCCCCTCTAGCCTGAACGGATGATGAGGACGCAACCGCCGGGCTTCCGATGGCTGGTGGGCGGGTTCGCCCTGCTTGCCGCACTGGCTTTCGGGTTTCGCTACCGGTCGGCCGGCGAGCGGGGCGATCTGGTGCTCGGCGTGCTCTGCCTGGTGGCCGCCGGCTACTGGCTGATCTTCGACCGGGAGCCGACTGCCGAGGACCCGCCGGTCGAGGACCTGGGTCCGGATCGCCGATAGCGGGTCGGCGGGGCGGTAGCGACCGGCCGCCTACACAAAGCCGCCTACACAAAAAGGAGCTCCGCAAGCTTCCGGTAGTCCCCGTACCGGTACCTGCGGAGCATCCCGTTGCCCCCGTGCTTTAGTGCATCCCCCTGCTGGTACTGCATCCCCCTGCTGGTCGTGCTTCCCCCTGCTGGTACTGCTTCCCCCGCGCTTTTGGTGCATCCCCCTGCTTTTCTTGCTTCCCCGTGCGCTAAGTATGGGTATCTCACCTAGACCACACAAGACGCAATCGAGTTACCACCTGATTACCCACCGTTGCCAAGTGAACGTCCGGACAAGTGCTGTCCGGGCTTCCGGCACGGCCGGTGAATGCTAGGCCGAGGAAGACGCGCGCGGCGCCTTCGAGATTGCCGACGCGCACAGCACCCACAGGGCTAGGGTTGTAAGTCGTGAATGTCAGCGGCGGCATCTACTCCCTGTATGAGCGTCGGCTGCTGAAATCATTGGCCGGACGCCCGGTGCCCCGGCATGTGGCGGTGATGCTCGACGGCAACCGGCGCTGGGCCCGCGCCGCCGGACTGGAAGACGTCAACCACGGCCACGTGGTGGGTGCCAGCCACATCGGCAACCTGCTCGCCTGGTGCGCCGAGGCCGGTGTCCAGCACGTCACCCTCTGGCTGTTGTCCACCGACAACCTGCACCGCGATCCGGCCGAGGTCGGCCCGCTGCTGCGCATCATTGCCAACGTCGCCGACGAGTTGTCCGCGGCCGACCAGCCCTGGCAGCTCAACGTGGTGGGCGCGCTGGACACCCTGCCCGCCGGCACCGCCGAGGCACTCAAGACCGCGGCCGAACGCTCGGCCGGCAAGACCGGCATGACGGTGAACCTGGCCGTCGGCTACGGCGGTCGGCGCGAGATCGCCGACGCGGTCCGCTCGTTGCTGCAGTCCCAGGCGCAGGCCGGCACCTCGATCGAGGAGTTGGCCGAGATCATCGACGTGGAGCACATCGCCGAGCACCTCTACACCAAGGGCCAGCCCGACCCGGACCTGGTGATCAGGACCTCCGGCGAGCAACGGCTGTCGGGATTCCTGCTGTGGCAGTCGGCGCATTCGGAGTTCTACTTCTGCGATGCCCTATGGCCGGACTTCCGCAAGACCGACTTCCTGCGCGCGCTGCGCGACTTCTCCGAGCGGCGGCGGCGCTTCGGCAGCTGAGGGGCTACGGCGTGGCGTAAGACGTGCGCCGGGACGCCGCCGTAGCGTCGCCAGCAGGCGCTCGGTCCGACAGGGCCGAACGCTCGGGAGGTCCCTTGACGGTGGTGAAATGCCAGCGGGGGGCCGGCATCTCCCCCGTACCATGGGGGATGACCGGAACCCACGACAGCGGCAGGCGTAGGTGCCACGCCTGCCCACGGTGTCGGTAGTGTCACGACGCCGCAGCGCCCAGGAGCCCCATGTGACCCACGCTCGCGCCACCTCCACCACCGGACCGACCGGGCCGGCTGTCAAGACCTTCGTCCTGGACACCTCGGTACTGCTGTCAGACCCCGGCGCGCTGGCCCGCTTCGGTGAACACGAGGTGGTCCTGCCGTTGGTGGTGATCGGCGAGCTCGAAGGCAAGCGCCACCATCCCGAGCTCGGCTGGTTCGCCCGCGAGACGCTGCGCGCCCTGGATGACCTGCGGATCAAGCACGGCCGCCTCGATGCGCCGGTGCCGGTGGGCGAGGACGGCGGCACGCTGCATGTCGAGCTGAACCACTCGGACCTGGCGCTGTTGCCGGCAGGTTTCCGGGTGGAGAGCAACGACTCGCGAATCCTGGCGGTGGCGCTGAACCTGGCCCGCGAGGGCCGCGAGGTCGTGCTGGTGTCCAAGGACATGCCGCTGCGGGTCAAGGCCGCGGCCGTGGGGCTGGCCTCGGATGAGTACCGGGTGCATCCGGGGATCGACTCGGGCTGGACCGGTATGGCCGAGATCGAGGTGTCCACAGCCGTCATCGACTCGCTCTACAACGCCGACCGGGTCGAGGCGGCCGACGCCGAGGAGTTGCTGCGGGTCGGCGAGTTGCCCTGCCACACCGGCCTGGTGCTGCACTCGGCGCGCGGCTCGGCACTGGCCCGGGTGACTGCGGACAAGCAGCTGAAGCTGGTGCGCGGTGACCGGGAGGCCTTCGGCCTGCGGGGCCGCTCGGCCGAGCAGCGGATCGCGCTGGACCTGCTGCTGGACCCCGAGGTCGGCATCGTGTCCCTCGGCGGCCGGGCGGGTACCGGCAAGTCGGCGCTGGCACTGTGTGCGGGCCTGGACGCGGTGATGGAGCGGCGGGCGCACAAGAAGGTCGTGGTGTTCCGGCCGCTGTACGCCGTCGGCGGCCAGGACCTGGGCTACCTGCCCGGTAGCGAGAACGAGAAGATGGCCCCGTGGGCGCAGGCGGTGTTCGACACCCTGGGCGCGCTGATCAGCAAGGACGTGATGGAGGAGGTGATGGACCGGGGCATGGTCGAGGTGCTGCCCTTGACCCACATCCGCGGCCGGTCCCTGCACGACTCCTTCGTGATCGTCGACGAGGCGCAGTCGCTGGAACGCAACGTGCTGCTGACCGTGCTGTCGCGGATCGGGGCGGGCTCGCGGGTGGTGCTCACCCATGACGTCGCCCAGCGGGACAACCTGCGGGTCGGCCGGCATGACGGGGTGGCCGCGGTGATCGAGGCGCTGCGCGGGCACCCGCTGTTCGCCCACGTCACCCTGACCCGGTCCGAGCGCTCGCCGATCGCCGCCCTGGTCACCGAACTGCTCGAGGACGTCAGCCTGTAGCCCTCAGTTCGGCGGTGCTGCCAGCGGCTCGCGGGTCCGGTCGCCGATGTCGCCGAGGGCTGGCAGGCCGTCGATCGACTGCGCGTTCGTGGTCTCGGGATAGGCCCGGTAGGGCTCCGGGCCCCTCTTCTCCTGCCTCAGATCCAGCACCGTCCGGTCGGCGACGAAGTCCATCAGCGGCACCGCGTACCCGCAGGAGTCGCTGACCCGGTCCAGCTCCACCAGCACGATGGCGCGCTGGGCGGTGATCCGCTGCTTGGGAAAGGCCGGCCGCAGCGATGCGAACTCCGGGTCCTGGGTGAGCACGATGCGGCCCTTGCCGTAGAGCCGGACGATGGTGGGCCGGCCTTCGAAGGCAGCGAACATCAGGGTGATCCGGCCGTTCTCACGCAGGTGGGCGATGGTCTCCGAGCCCGAGCCGTAGTAGTCGAGGTAGCCGACCCCGTAGGAGTCGAAGACCACGAACGTGCCGGCCATGCCCTTGGGTGAGACGTTGACGTGGCCGTCGCCCGCCAGCGGCGCGGTGGCCACGAAGAAGACCGGCTGGCTGGTCAGCCAGGCGGCCAGCTTGTCGTCGATGCCGTCGTAGACGTTCATGCGCCCACCGGGTGGCTAGGACTGACCGGACTAGGACTGGCCGGGCTGGGACTGGCGGGCTGGGACTGGCCGGCGGGGCGGGTCATCGACAGCACGTCGAGCACCTCGTCGAGCTTGTCCTCGGTGATCGCCCCGGACTCCACGTGCCCGCGGTCGATCACCACCTGGCGGATGGTCTTGCGCTCGGCCAGCGCCTGCTTGGCGATCTTGGCCGCCTCGTCGTAGCCGACGTAGTGGTTGAGCGGCGTGACGATCGAGGGGGAGGACTCGGCGTACTCGCGGCAGCGCTCGACGTTGGCCTCGATACCGGCCACGCACTTGTCGGCGAAGACCGTGCTGACGTTGGCGATCAGCCTGATCGACTCGAGCACGTTGCGTGCCATCACCGGCAGCATCACGTTCAGCTCGAAGTTGCCGGACGCGCCGGCGAAGGCGACCGCGGCGTCATTGCCGATCACCTGGGCCGCCACCTGGCAGACCGCCTCGCACAGCACCGGATTGACCTTGCCCGGCATGATCGACGAGCCGGGCTGCAGGTCGGGCAGGAACAGCTCGGTGAGCCCGGTCCGCGGTCCCGAGCCCATCCACCGGATGTCGTTGCTGATCTTGTTCAGGCTGACCGCGATGGTGCGCAGCGCGCCGGACAGCTCTACCAAGCCGTCCCGGGCGCCCTGGGCCTCGAAGTGGTCGCGCGCCTCGGTCAGCGGCAGCCCGGTCTCGGCGGCGATCAGGGTGATGACGTCGGCGGCGAATCCGGCCGGAGCGTTGATGCCGGTGCCCACCGCGGTGCCACCCAGCGGCAGCTCGGCGACCCGGGGCAGGCAGGCCTCGACCCGCTCGATGCCGTAGCGGACCTGGGCGGCGTAGCCGGCGAACTCCTGGCCCAGGGTTACCGGGGTGGCGTCCATCAGGTGGGTCCGCCCGGACTTCACCACGGTGGCGAACTCGGCGGCCTTGGCCTCCAGCGCGGCGGCCAGTTGCCGCAGCGCCGGAATCAGGTCGCTGACCACCCCCTTGGTGGCGGCGACGTGGATCGCCGAGGGGAACTGGTCATTGGAGGACAGCGGGTCGTTGACGTCGTCGTTGGGATGCACCGAAACCGGGCTGGCGGTGCTCAGCCTCTCAGAGGCCAGCGAGGCCAGCACCTCGTTGGCGTTCATGTTCGAGGAGGTGCCCGAGCCGGTCTGGAAGACGTCGATCGGGAACTCGGCGTCCCAGTCGCCCCGGACCACTTCGACGGCCGCGGCGGCGATCGCTTCGGCCTTGGCCTCGTCGAGCAACCCGCGCTTGGCCCGAACCCGGGCGCCGGCCCCCTTGATCAGCGCCAGCCCGGCGATCAGCTCGCGCTCGATCGGCTGGCCGGAGATCGGGAAGTTCTGCACCGCCCGCTGGGTCTGGGCCCGCCACCTTGCCTCGGCCGGCACCCGCACCTCGCCCATCGAGTCCTTCTCGATCCGGTACGACGTCGCGGGCTCGTCCGGGACAGTACTGGTGGCGGCGGATTGCGGACTCGAGTGCGGACCGGGCTGCTCAGACATCTCCGCGATGGCTCCCCTGCATGTCGGCGTCACTACCGTGACAACTCCCTGCGCAGAGCCTAACCAGCCCGGCCCGCAGCAGGCTCGCGGCTGTGGCCGGACTAACCCTCTGCCGGGTTACCGGTCGGCCGGGGACTGCTCCCAGCCCTGCTGGCCACCGGGCTGCTGGCTACCGGGCTGCTGCCAG
>DASZEI010000349.1:0-2798 GCA_035940975.1 Jatrophihabitans sp.
CAGCCTCTCGGTACACACCTGGCCGGCGTGCGAGTCGAGCAGGCCGCGGAACACCCCCGGACACGCCAGCACGTTGTTGATCTGGTTCGGGTAGTCCGAGCGGCCGGTGGCAAGGATCGTCGCGTACTGGCGGGCGGCGTCGATGTCGGTCTCCGGATCGGGGTTGGCCAGCGCGAACACCACCGCGTCGGAGGCCATGTCGGCGATCCACTCGGCCGGCAGCACCCCGGGCGCCGACACCCCGATGAACACGTCGGCCCCGCGCAGCGCGTCGTGCAGGTCGCCGGTGACGCCGGCCGGGTTGGTCCGGCGGGCCAGTGCCAGCTTGGCGGCATTGAGCCGCGCGTCGTCCGGCGACAACACCCCCTCGCGGTCCCAGACCAGGACGTGGCGCACCCCGGCGGCCAGCAGCAGGTCCACGATCGCGGTGCCGGCCGCGCCGCCTCCCGACACCACCACCCGGATCGAGCCGAGGCCCTTGCGGACGCAGCGCAGCGCGTTGGTGAGCGCGGCCAGCACCACGATGGCGGTGCCGTGCTGGTCGTCGTGGAACACCGGGATGTCGAGCAGCTCGCGCAGCCGGGCCTCGATCTCGAAGCAGCGCGGCGCGGAGATGTCCTCCAGGTTGATGCCCCCGAAGCCAGGGGCAATCAACCGAACGGTCTGCACGATCTCGTCGACATCCTGGGTGTCCAGGCAGATCGGCCAGGCGTCGATGTCGGCGAACCGCTTGAACAGCGCCGCCTTGCCCTCCATCACCGGCAGCGCCGCGCCGGGTCCGATGTTGCCCAGCCCCAGCACCGCCGAGCCGTCGGTGACGACCGCCACCGTGTTGCCCTTGATGGTCAGCTTGGAGATGTCCTCGGGATGGGCGGCCAGTGCCAGCGAGACCCGGCCGACGCCGGGGGTGTAGGCCATCGACAGGTCGTCGCGGGTTCGCAGCGGCACCTTGGACTCCACCGAGATCTTGCCGCCCAGGTGCAGCAGGAAGGTCCGGTCCGAGACCCGGTGCACCTCCACGCCGGGCAGCGCCCGCAGCGCGGCCACGATCAGCTCGGAGTGCTCGCCGTTGACCGCCGAGCAGGTGACGTCGATGGTGATCCGGTCGTGCCGGGACTCCGAGACGTCCACCGCCGTCACCAGGCCGCCCGCCTCGGACACCGCGGTGGCCAGCCGGCCCACCACCGAGGAGTCCGGGACCGCGTACAGCCGGACCGTGATCGAGTAGGACGCCGAGGTGGGGGCGGGGCGCGGTCGGGCTGAATCGGGCATGGCCATGGCGGCCATGATCTCAAACGCCGGAACGGACACGACGACAGCTACCGCCCTGAGGTGGCGCCCCGGGCCCTAGGCTGGGCAGGCTCGACGCATCGCGCGCAGGGGGGGTCGCTGATGGTGGTCTCGGCGGGCCGGCGTGCCGGCTGTGGTTCCATTAGGCAGGGCATCCCCAAGATTCAGGTGCCAGTGCAGGCATCGAAGGCCCGTCACAACGAGGTGACATCGCCATGACCGAGCTTTCCGCGGACGCGGAACCGACCGAGCAGCCGGCCGGGCAACCGTCTGAGGAGACCGCCGCCGGCCCCCGCGGGCCCCGACCGGGCGGCCGGGGCAGCCTGGGCAGCCAGCCGATCCCCGACGAGGACGTGTTCCTGCGCCGCTACCTGATGCGGTCCGCGGTGCAGTTACCCGGCCGGCAGGCCCGCGCGCTGACCGAACTGGCCCGCCAGCACTTCCAGGCGGCCCGTACCCGGAAGCCGGGCGAGACGGTGGTCTGGATCGCCGACCTGGACGGCGAGGGCACCAGCATCGACCTGGTCACCGAGGACGCGCCGTACCTGGTGGACTCCACCCGGGCCGAGCTCGAGCGCACCGGCCACGTCATCGAGCACTTCCTGCACCCGCAGATCGTGGTGTGCCGCGACGCCGGCGGCACGATCGTCAAGGTGCTGGACCTGGAGGACACCGCCGAGGTGCCCGAGGGCGCTGCCGCCGAGGCCTGGATGCACATCGAGACCACCCTGATCGCCGATGCCGAGCACGACCAGGTGGCCGCGGACCTGCGCCGGGTGATCACCGACGTGCACAACGCGGTGGCCGACGCCCCGGTCCTGTACCGGCTGATCCGCGAGCTGGCCGACCGGATCGAGGCCGATCCCGGCGAGTTCGACCGCGACACCTCGTGCGAGGCCGGCGAGTTGCTGCGCTGGCTGGCCGACGGCAACTTCATGATCCTGGGGCACGCGGCCTACTCGGCCAACGAGCTGACCAACCCGTCCCGCTCGACCACCGCGACCAGCAACGAGCGCGGCGTGCTGCGCGGCGCTGCCAGCATCTCGCCGCTGGAGCTGCTGCCGGCGTACCGCTCCGGTGCCCCGCTGGTGATCTTCAAGTCCCCGATGGTCTCCACCGTGCGCCGCTCCACCCGCTATGACTGCGTCACGGTGATCGCGCCGGCCCGGGACGGCGAGGTGCCCAAGATCCATGTCTTCCTCGGCCTGATCACCGACGAGACCGACGGCACGGTCGGCCGGGTGCCGGTGGTGCGGCGCCGGATCGCGGAGGTGCTGCACCGTTCCGGGGCCCGGGCCGACAGCCACACCGGCCGGCAGCTGCTGGCCGCGCTGCGCACGCTGCCCCGCGACGAGCTGCTCGAGGCGCCGGCGCCGGACCTGCTCAAGCTGTCCCAGCTGGTGGTCGACCGGGCCGAGCGCGGCGGCATCGGGGTGTTCGCCCGGGTGCACCTCAACCGCGACTTCGTCACCGTCCTGGTGTACTTCCCCGGTGACCGGCTGGGCCCC
>DASZEI010000350.1:0-3232 GCA_035940975.1 Jatrophihabitans sp.
CGGTCGCCGCGGCCACCCGGGCGTCGGCCAGGCACACCCCGGCCAACCGGTCGGCCAGCGTCTCCAGCAGGTTCACCGGTTCCCCGGCGATCACGGCGGCCAGCGCCTCGGCCAGTTCGCCGTAGTGCACCGTGTCGGTGAGCTGATCACTGGCGGCAGCGGGCCGGGTGTCGAATTCCAGCTCGACGTCCACCACGAAGTCCTGCCCGTCCGCACGCTCGAACTCGAACACCCCGTGGTGGCCGCGGACGCTCAACCCGGTCAGGGCGATCCGGTCGGTCATCGGACGGTCGGTCATTCCGCGGCCCGGATCGCTGCGGCCACCAGCGCGGCATCGACATTGGGCGCCACCTCGTGCACCCGGACGCCCCAGGCGCCGTTCAGCGCGGCGAACATGGTGAGCGCGGTGGTGGCGGCCTCGCGTCCGGAGGTGGGCCGGGCGGTGCCGTCGGCGTCGGCCAGCAGCGAGCCGAGGAACGACTTGCGCGAGGACCCGATCAGCACCGGCAGGCCGGTACCGGTGAGTGCCTCCAGATGCGCCAGCAGCGCCCAGTTGTGCACGGCGCGCTTGGCGAAGCCCAGGCCGGGATCGAGCACCAGTTGGCCGGCGGCCACCCCGGCGGCCAGCGCCTGGTCGACCCGGCTCATCAGCTCGGTGCGCACGTCGGCGACCACGTCGTCGTAGTGGGCCAGCGCCGCCATGTCGGCCGAATGGCCCCGCCAGTGCATCAGCACCCAGGGGCAGCCGGCGTCGCGGACCACCCGGGCCATGTCCGGGTCGCCCAGGCCACCGGAGACGTCGTTGACGATCCGGGCGCCTGCGGCCAGCGCCTGCTCGGCGACGCGGGCCCGGTAGGTGTCGACGCTGACCGCCAGTCCCGCGGCGGCCAGCTCGCCGATCACCGGCAGCACCCGGCCGGCCTCCTCCTCGGCAGCCACCCGCACCGCGCCGGGCCGGGTGGACTCGCCGCCGACGTCGATCAGGTCGGCGCCCTCGGCGGTCATCCGCACCGCGTGCGCCACCGCGCTGTCGAGGTCGGCGTAGCGGCCACCGTCTGAGAAGGAGTCCGGCGTCACGTTCAACACGCCCATCACGATCAGCCGATCGGCACGAGCCGGTAAGCCGGACGGGCTGGTCATTGCCCGAGAATGAGGCTCATCGCCTCAGCCCGGGTGCGCGGGTCGCTCTTGAAGATGCCCCGGACGGCCGAGGTCATGGTGCGGGTGCCGGGCTTGCGGATACCGCGCATCGCCATGCACAGGTGCTCGGCCTCGACCACCACGATGACCCCACGGGGTTCGAGCTTGCGCATCACCGAGTCGGCTACCTGGGCGGTCAGCCGCTCCTGCACCTGGGGGCGCTTGGCGTAGAGGTCCACCAGCCGGGCGAGCTTCGACAGCCCGGTCAGCCGGCCGTCCACCCCGGGGACGTAGCCCACCGCGGCGGTGCCGTGCCAGGGCACCAGGTGATGCTCGCAGGTGGAGAACAGCGGGATCTGCTTGACCAGCACCAGCTCGTCGTGGTTCTCGTCGAAGGTGGCATGCAGCACGTCCTCGGGCTCGGCATGCAGGCCGGCGAAGATCTCGCCGTACGAGCGGGCGACCCGCGCCGGGGTGTCGCGCAGGCCTTCCCGGTCGGGGTCCTCACCGATGGCCAGCAGCAACTCGCGGACGGCAGCCTCGGCGCGGGCCAGGTCGACCTGGCTCATTCAGCGCACCGGCCGGACGGCTCAGCGATGGTCATCGCCCTGGCCGAAGGGCCAGTGCGACCGGCTTGACTGGCTGGGATCGACGACGGGCAACTGCTGGGTCTCGTGGTCGTCCGGGCGGCGTGCGCCATTGTCGGCAGGCACCGAGGCGCCCGAGGACCGAGATCCCGCGGACCCCTGCGGACCGGACGGGTAGCCGGCGTCCAGCGGCGGGTAGTTCTGCGGCGGCGGGTAGCCCGGCGACTGCGGGTAGCCCGGCGGCGGGTAGTCCGGCGCGGGCGGATAGTTCGGCGCGGGCGGATAGTTCGGTGCCGGCGGATAGTTCGGCGGCTGCTGGCGGGGTTCGCCGGTGTCGGCCGGTGCCTCGTAGCCGGTGGGCGGGTAGCCGGCCGGCTGCGGCTCGGCATGCGGCGCACCGTGCCGGGCGACCCCGTTGGCCGAGCCGTTGGACCGGCTGGTGGACGGGATCTCGATCGGCGGGCGGTCCGACGGGGTGCGCTTGCCGAAGCCGGCGAAGGTGCTGTGCGGCGGCCGCTTGTGCACCGGCGCCAGGATCCGCTCCAGGTCCTCCTTGTTCAGCGTCTCCCGCTCGGCCAGCTCCAGCACCAACTGGTCCAGCACGTCGCGGTACTGCACCAGGATCTCCCACGCCTCGTCGTGCGCGGCCTCGATCAGGCCCCGGACCTCCTCGTCGATCCAGGCGGCGATCTCTTCGGAGTAGTCGCGCTGGTGGCCGTAGTCGCGTCCCATGAACGGCTCGGCGTCGGAGGTGCCGTACTTGACCGCGCCCAGCTTGGCGCTCATGCCGTACTCGGTGACCATCGAACGGGCCAGCGCGGTGGCCTTCTCGATGTCATTGGAGGCGCCGGTGGTCGGCTCGTGGAAGACCAGTTCCTCGGCCGCCCGGCCACCGAGGGCGTAGACCAGCTGGTCCAGGATCTCGGCGCGGGTCTGGGTGTAGCGGTCCTCCAGCGGCAGCACCAGGGTGTGGCCGAGCGAGCGGCCGCGCGGCAGGATCGTGACCTTGTGCACCGGGTCCAGGTTCGGCATCGCCCAGGCCGCCAGCGCGTGGCCGCCCTCGTGGTAGGCGGTGACCCGCTTCTCCTTGTCGCTCATCGCCCGGGTCTTGCGCTCCGGTCCGGCGATGACCCGGTCGATGGCCTCTTCCAGCGCCTCGGTGGTGATCAACCGGCCGTTCTTGCGGGCGGTCAGCAGCGCGGCCTCGTTGATCACGTTGGCGAGGTCCGCACCGGTGAAGCCGGGGGTGCGCCGGGCGATGATGGCCAGATCGACGTCCGGGGCGAACGGCTTGCCCTTGGCGTGCACCTCCAGCACCGCCTTGCGGCCGAGTACGTCGGGCGGGGAGACCGCGATCTGGCGGTCGAAACGGCCGGGCCGCAGCAGTGCCGGGTCCAGGATGTCGGGGCGGTTGGTGGCCGCGATCAGGATCACGGTGCCCTTGACGTCGAAGCCGTCCATCTCGACCAGCAGCTGGTTGAGGGTCTGCTCGCGCTCGTCGTGGC
>DASZEI010000351.1:0-3600 GCA_035940975.1 Jatrophihabitans sp.
GCGGTGACCCGGTTCGTGCTGCTGTCCCGGCCCGGCCCGCCGCCGGAGCGGACCGGCAACGACCGCACCACGCTGGTGGCGTTCATCCGCTCCGACCGCGCGGGCGCGCTGCTGGAGGTGCTCACCGAGTTCGCGGTGCGCGGGGTGAACCTGACCCGGATCGAGTCCCGGCCCACCAAGGGCCGGCTGGGCCAGTACTGCTTCTCGATCGACTGCGAGGGCCACGTCGGCGACGCCCGGGTCGGTGACGCCCTGGCGGCGCTGCGCCGGGTCTGCGCCGACGTGCGCTACCTGGGCTCCTACCCGCGCCTGGACGGCCGCAACGGCACCATCGTGACCGGGCGTGCCGACGCAGATTTCGACGACGCGGCCGGCTGGCTGGACCGGATCCGCGGCACCGGCACCGGCACCGGCTAGCCGGCCCTGCTGGCTTACAGGTACAGGCCGGTGTTGGACTCGATCCGCTTGGCGGCCACCGCATGGATGTCGCGCTCGCGCAGCAACAGGTAGTTCTCGCCGGATATCTCGACCTCGTGCCGGTCCTCCGGGCTGAACAGCACCTGGTCGGCCAGCTCCACCGAGCGGACGTGGTTGCCGATCGCCAGCACCTCGGCCCAGACCAGTCGCTTAGCGACCTGCGCGGTGGCCGGGATCAGGATGCCGCCGGACGAGCGCCGCTCGCCCTCATCGGCCGACACCCGGACCAGCACCCGGTCATGCAGCATCTTGATCGGTAGCCGGTCCGCCGTGGTCACGCCGTTTAGCCTAGATCGCCGCTCTCACTTGGCCAGCACGGCCCAGAGCCCTACCGCGACCGCGGCCGACACGATCAACAGGCAGCCGGCGGCCAGCAGCCGGGACACCGCGACCGGCTGGTCGGGCTGCTCGTGGGCGGTGGTCATGGCCCGCACCGCCACCGAGAACAGCACCGTGATGCCGACCCCGGCGACCAGGGCCACCAGCGCCACGTTGCGCAGCACCGCCAGGTCCAGATATCCGCTCACCGGGTCAGCCCGCCGCCTGCTCGAGCACCGGACGCTCGATCGTGCTGATCGTGCGTCCGAGACTGTCGGGGGCCTCGTTCACGTTTCCGGCGCTGACCGGGTTGCGCCGCGACCACAGCCAGAAGCCCAGCAGCACCGCCACCGCGGCCACCGAGACCAGCACGATCTGCCGGGAGCCGCCGCCGTCGACGATCAGCCCGATGCCGGCCGCGACCAGGGCAGCCGCCGGCAGTGTCAGCACCCAGGCGATCAGCATGGAGCCGGCCACCCGCCACCGGACGTTGGCACCCCGCCGGCCCAGGCCGGTGCCGAGCACCGCGCCCGAGGTGATGTGGGTGGTCGACAGCGGCAGCCCGCCCTGGGTCGCGGTGAGCAGCACCGCGACGCTGGCGGTCTGGGCGGTGAAGCCCTGCGGCGCTTCGATGTGGGTCAGCCGGTGCCCCATGGTGCGGATCACCCGCCAGCCGCCGAAGTAGGTGCCGGCCGCGATCGCCACCCCGCAGCTGACGATCACCCAGGTCGGCGGGTCCGCGCCGGCGCCCAGCTGGTGGTCGGCGATCAGCGCCAGGGTGATGACGCCCATGGTCTTCTGCGCGTCGTTGGTGCCGTGCGCCAGCGAGACCAGCGACGCCGAGGCCAGCTGGCCGTAGCGGAAGTACCGGTGGCTACGCGGCTGCTCGTCGGGCCTGGCGATCCGGTAGCTCAGCCGGGTGGCCAGCATCGCCACCAGGCCGGCCAGCACCGGCGCCAGCACGGCCGGGATGATCACCTTGGCGACGATCGAGTGGCCGTGCACCGCCGAGGTTCCGGCCGAGACCAGGGTGGCCCCGATCACCCCGCCGATCAGCGCGTGCGAGGACGAGGACGGCAGGCCGAGGCTCCAGGTGACCATGTTCCAGACGATCGCGCCGAGCAGCCCGGCGAACACGATCGGCAAGGTGATCACGTCGGCGGCGACGATGCCGCTGGCGATGGTGGCCGCGACCTTGATGGACAGGAAAGCGCCCACCAGATTCAGCACCGCGGACAGCGCTACGGCGGCTCTCGGCTTCAGCGCTCCGGTCGCGATCGACGTCGCCATGGCGTTAGCGGTGTCGTGGAAACCATTGGTGAAATCGAAGATGAGCGCGGCAGCTACAACGATGAACAACAGGGCGACATCGTGCACGAGAACGACGATTCACGGTCACCCCCACTTTGGCAAACGCTCACCGGGAATTAACACACGTGTGACCGGTTTGGGGTTTCAGGGCGCTGATCGCGGGATGGACCGGTGCCGGCCAGTAGGCTCGGGGAAGTGATCCGGCAGCCGTCCCCACCCGCTATCAAGGGGTCACCGCGCGCCCGGCGGACCGGATCGGACCGGCCATGATCAAGCTGCTGGCCAGCGACCTGGACGGCACCCTGCTGCGCAGCGACAACACCGTCAGCCAGGCCACCCGGGACGCGCTGGCCGCCGCCGAAGCGGCCGGGCTGATCGTCGCCTTCGTCACCGGCCGGCCACCGCGCTGGCTGCACGAGGTCGCCGCGGAAACCGGGCACCGCGGAATCGCGGTGAGTGCCAACGGCGCCCTGACCTATGACCTGCACACCGAGACGATCATCGCCGAGCACCCGCTGCCACCGGACAAGCTCAATGAGGTGACCCAGGTGCTGCGGGCCAAGATCCCGCAGGTCCGCTTCGCCCTGGAGTACGGCCTGGACTTCGCCTACGAACCCGAATACCGCCACGACTGGAACATCTCTCCCGACACCGACCGGGCCGGCCGCCGGTTGCCCACCCCGACCGCGGCGGACCTGGCCGGGCTGCTGGACAAACCCGCGGTGAAGCTGCTGGCCCGCGGCCACGGCATGGCGCCGGACGAGTTCATGGACCTGGTCGAGGCGCTGGTCGGCGACCAGGTGACGGTGACCCGGTCCGGGCACTCGCCGCTGGTGGAGATCTCGGCCACCGGCATCACCAAGGCGTTCGGGCTGGCGGCGCTGGCCGACTCGCACGGCGTCAGCCGGGAGCAGATCGCGGCGGTGGGCGACATGCCCAACGACGTGCCCATGCTGGAGTGGGCGGGCCAGTCCTACGCGGTGGCCAACGCCCACCCGTCGGCGCTGGCCGCGGCCGGCACCGTGCTCGCCGAGAGCAATGACGAGGACGCCGTCGCCAAGCTGATCCGGCGGCTGCTGGGCCCCTAGAGATACTGGCCGGTGCCGTGCTCGCCCTCGGCGCCGGGCCGCTGCAAGCCGGGAATGCCCACCGCGGGGCCCGGTCCGACCTGGCCCGGCAGCGCCCGTCCGCGCATCTGCTCAAGCTGCGCGCGGGCGGCCATCTGCTGGGCGAACAGCGCGGTCTGGATGCCGTGGAACAGCCCTTCCAGCCAGCCCACCAGCTGGGCCTGGGCGATCCGCAGCTCGGCCTCGCTGGGCACGTGGTCGTCGTCGAAGGGCAGCGTCAGCCGGTCCAGCTCCTCGCGCAGTTCCGGGGCCAGGCCTTCCTCGAGTTCCTTGATCGAGGACTGGTGGATCTCGCGCAGCCGCACCCGGCCGGCCTCGTCCAGCGGCGCGGCCCGAACCTCGTCGAGCAATTGCTTGATCATGGTGC
>DASZEI010000352.1:0-13522 GCA_035940975.1 Jatrophihabitans sp.
ATCCGGCTGCCGAGTTGCCTGCCGGCATCAGCCACAGCGGGCCGTGCTGGTGGGAGCCGCCGGTCACCGGGGACGAACTTGACGAGGTCGACCGAACCCTGGCCGAGCGCGATCTGCCCGCTTGCTATGTACATCTGGGCCGGACCTTCGGCGGCGAGACCCTGTGGCCCCGGCTCAACGCGGCATTTACCGACGGCCCGATGCAAGGGCTGGTGGAACGAGGTCGCTCAGGCGATGCGCTGCCTGGTCCGACCGCCGCGGTAACCGTGCTCCGTAAGCCCTGGCTGAGCCCACTCGTCGAGCGCAGCCGGCTGGTATTGACCAGCGGCACCAGCGCACCGACCATGGGCGCACTACTGTCCGGCCGGCCGCTGGTGATGGCACCGGCCGGCTCTGAGCAACCACTGTTGACCGCGGCCTGCGTACGTGCCGGCGTCGCGCTCCGGCTGCCGGAACAACCGGATCCGCCGTTGCTGCACGCTACCTTGAATCAGGCCTTGTCGGACGAACGGCTGCGGCAAGCAGTCGATGTGCTCGGCGCACGGCTTCGTGCCGCCGACGGCCCCGGAGCCGTGGCCACCCACGTCAGATCTGCTCTGCGCGGCGGTGGGACCCGGCTGGCCGGCTGAGCAGCCTGACCGTGCTGGCCGGGCCGACTCGCCTGACCTGACCGGGGCGAGGGGATCACCAGTCGTCGGTTCGACCCAATGCCTGCATCGCCGCCATCGCCGTGACCAGCGTGACGTGAAAGGCCCCTTCGAAGAACTCCAGGGGTGTGGTGGACGGGTCCACCCTGCGGCTGGCCGACGTGCCTGGCAGCGCGCCGCTGGGCAACTGAACGGCGCGCAAGCTTTCCACCGCCGCGGCACCCGCCGCGGTGCCCGCTGGCTCGATGCCGAGACAGCACAGGCAGGTAAGGCATTCTGCGATGAGGTCCCAGTGCTGGATCGCCACGAAATGATCGATCATCTCCTCGATCAACCGGCACGCGCCGGCTCGCTCGTCGGCGGACAGTTCAAGCTGTCGGTCGCCGTAGTCGAAGAGGTGAAAGAAGGCATGGGTGACTTCGTAGGCCTGTTGAAGCTCCAGTTCCGCCACCCGGAGCCCCTGGACCAGGATGCTTCGCTCATAGAGCTGCCGGTAGCTTTCGTAGTCGTGCGCCAGGCCGGCCAGATCGGCGTAGTACCTTCTCTCCAGCCGAAGATGGGCCATTTTGCCGTAGCCGGCCACATACCCGGTCGGCGCGAGATCGGCCAGCGCCGCCCGGTGTGGCCCATCGGCATCGGCCGGTGCCAGAGCGGCGCCCAGAACGCCGTACTGCCGGGAGTAGCGAGCTGAGCATCCAAGCATCAGCTCCGGGAACTGTGGATCCGCCCAGATCGCGCAGACCACCTCGGTCAGCGCTGCCAATTCATGGTCGTCGGGCCGCCACCTCGACCAGAGCATCCGCAGCAGGCTGATTTCCAGTCCGAATTTGACCCTCGGCGTCACGTCAAGCTGCGAATGCGAAGGGTGCAGTTGGATGAGGTTGCCGATCAGCCAATTCCGGGTGCCGGCCGCCAGCGCCGCTAGCTCAGCGGTGACCTGGGCGGTCCGGTCACGGCAGCCGGCGGACTGGTTCTCGATCGGTCGGGTACCTAAGCTGGACATGGTCACCTCTCACTTTCACCTGGCCCAGCCGATCCTCAGCTTGCCCGGGATCGAATTTGAGGGGTCTCTCTGAGAGTGTGATCGCCGGCCGACGGCGGGGCCAGCCGCACTAACCCGCAACCAACCGTCGTCATACCCTGGGCCAACCGAAGCTGGCTACTTTCGAGCCAAGCGCCGGCTGCTGCCTGATGCATCGCGGCGGAGTCGAGGCGATGGGTACCCGGATGAGCGACGTCGAGCTGCCAGCGCCGTTCGGCCCGGGCGTTGCCGCGCAGCTGGCAAGCCGACTTGCCGACCTGCGCAACGGCTGTCCGGTGACTCAGGTCCGGCTCAACAGCGGCGAGCCGGTCTGGCTGGTGCTCAGTCACGAGCATGTGAGCGGATTACTCAGTGACCCGCGGATTTCGGTGCAGCGCAACGGTCCGCCGGTGCGCCGGCCCGGCGGCCGGGCGACCCAGGTCGGCCTGATGAACATGGAGCCGCCGCAGCACACCCGAACTCGGCGGTTGTGCAACGGCGCGCTCACCGAGCGACGGTTGCGCCGGTACCAGCCGATGATGGAGGCCCGGCTCTGTCAACTACTCGATGTCGCCGAGCACGAGGACGGCCCGATCGACCTGCTCGATGCGGTGGCCAAGCCGTTCACCTTCGCCGTGCTGGCCGAAATCCTCGGTCTCGACGAGCGGCACTGGCCGGAGCTCTACCCCCGGATGAGCCAGATCTTCCAGCGTCGCCGGGCCGATGCCGAGCAGATGAACGCCAACGTCGGCTACCTGGAGGACGTGGTGCGGGCCGAGCTACGCCAGCGCCGGGACGATCCGGGTGATGACCTACTGTCCATGGTGCAACGGGCAGCTGCTGGTGACCCGGACCTCATCGAGGATGAGCTGGTATCGCTGGCCACGATGCTGCTGCTGGCCGGCTTCGACAGCACCGCCCAGATGATCGGTATCTGTGCGGTCGCGCTGAGCGGCTATCCCGAACTCGGCCGACGATTGCGTGCGGATCCGGACCACGCCTCGGAGGTGGTTTCCGAGCTGCTCAGGTGGGACACCTCCGGACCGTTCAGTACGCCAAGGTGGGCCACCGCCGACATCAAGATCGGTGGCAGCACCATTCCGGCCGGCAGCCAGCTGATCCTGTCCTTCCTGGCCGCCAACCATGATCCGGTTCACTTCGCCGACGCCGACCAGATCGATCTGAACCGGCCGAGCACCGTGCGCAACCTGGCCTTCGGCCACGGACCACACTTCTGCCCGGGCTCCGCGCTGGCCCGGCTGGAACTGGCGACGACGGTAACCACGTTGGCCGGCCGCTATCCGGCACTGCGCCTGGCCATACCGGCCGAGCAGTTGCCGTGGTCCGGGCAGCACCAGCAACGCACCCTCAAGTGCCTGCCGGTCTGGTTGCGGCCAGCGGCCTGAGGCCGGTCAAGCCAGTTCTGGTGCCGACCGGTTCACGGTCGCCGGGACGGCTTCGAACGGGGCCGACGCCTCGGGCGCATCGGCGGGCTGGACGATCTGCCGGAGCCGCAGCAGCGGCCGCACCGTCACCATTGCCACCCCGCCGGCCACCACGGCCATCACACACCAGGTGGCCCGGATACCGACGTCCTGGATGCCCAGACTGACCAGCGTCGGCCCGAGCACCGCGAGCGCGGCCAGCACCGTACTGATCGCGGTGTTGACCCGACCGAGCAGGTCCCGCGGGGCATTGCCGATGATCGCCCCATTGATCACCACGTTAGTGGCCGGGATGGTGAGCATCATGACGATGAGCACCGCCCCGATCAGCGCGGGCCTGGGGGCCAACGCGAACAGCGCGAAGCCGGCACCCCAGGCGGCGCCGAGTGACAGGAAGAGCAATCCCGGATAGCAGCGGCGCACGATCGCCGGTGCCAACGCCGAGCCGAGTACGGCGCCAAGGCCGGCGCAGGCCATCACCAGTCCGATGACGGAGCCGCTTTCGCCGCGAGAGCGGAGGGTGAGCACCACGCCGATTTCGGCTGCGGCGCCGGTCAGGTTCAGTACCGCGGCATGCAGCAGGATCCAGAGCAGGCTGCGCTGGCCGAGAACCCACCGGATTCCGGCGCTGAACCGGGTGTCGGTCTCCGCGCCAGGCGCCCGCTTCGGCGGCCGCACGGTGAGCTGGAACAGCATCACCGCCGAAAATGCGTAACTGGCCGCGTCACAGATGAACGGCACTATCGGGTTGACGCTGAAGAGCACGCCGCCGATCGCCGGGCCGACCAGCAGCGCGGTGGCGACGACCGTCTGGCTCAGGCTGAGCGCTTCGGTCAGGTCGGCCTTCGGGACCACATCCCGCACCGCCACTCCCGCGGCTGGCGAGAAGATGGCGGTGCCGATGCCCTCGACGACCGCGACCACAAGGAGTTGCTGATAGCTCAGTGTGCCGGCCACCGAGCCGATCGGGATGCTGCCGAGCGCGACCAGGCGGACCAGGTCGGTGGTCAGCATCAGCCGCCGCCAATCGAAGCGGTCGGCCAGGTTGCCGGCGGGAAGGCGCAGGGCCAACCGGGCGACCAGCGAGCAACTGGTCAGCAGGCCGGCCTCGGCGACCGACTCACCGAGGGAAAGCACCAGCAGCGGAAAGGCAAGCAGGGATAGCTGCGAGCCCAGCGTCGACACCACGTCGCCCAGGAAGTAACGAAGGAAGTTGCGGTTGCTCCTGAGCAACGCCGACCCGGTCATCTCGGTGTGGCCTACAGCCGTCCGGCCGCCTTCAGATCATCCAGCAACGCCGCGTCCACGGTGTCCTGAAAGATCGTCAGTGCAGCCGTGTCATCGGCGTACTGGTACTTGTCCGCGCAGGTCAGCCAGCGATCACCGGTCTGGCTGGTCGGCAGGTAACCGTCGTCGACCGAACCGACTTCGAAGCCGGGCCGGCCCGAAGTCTCCCAGCAGCTGTAGAGGGTGCCGTCCGGGTTGACCACCGCGCCGTACTGGCCGTTCTTGTACGAGCATGCTTGGCAGGCCGGGCGGGCAGCGGGCCGGGGCACCTGGAAGCCGAGCTCGAGCGCCTGCCGATTCCAGCTGATGAAGTCGGTGGCCAGTTGCCCGGTGTGTAGCAACTCGTTTCCGTAGCCCACGCCGACGTCACCTACCCGGGCGAAGTAGATCGTGCACCTGGCGGTGTCCACCTGTTCGGCCAGCCGGCTGATCAGCGCCGGCACGCCGGCATGGGTGTGATGGGAGACGTTGACCCGCAAGCTCCAGCGAAGCCGGTCTGCGGCGGCCGAAGCAGCCGCCACGTTGGCGACGATGGCCCCGAAGGTACCTCCGCCGGACCTGCGTACCCGGATCGAATCGTGATCGTCCCGGTCGCCGTCGAAGGTGATCTGGACCGAACGCAGGCCGAGGGCGGCAAGCTCGCGTGCGATCAACGGCGTGAGCAGCACACCATTGGAGATCATGCTCGCCGAAACCAGCCCGCAGTCGGCGGCCCGGGTCAGTAGTTCCCGGCAACCTTTGAAGTTCAGCAGCGGCTCGCCGCCGAAGAGCATGATGGACAGCTTCTGCAGGTCCTCAGCGGTCATCTGGCGCCGTACGAAACCCAGGATCCGGTCGATGGCATCCGAGGTGAGCCGAGCGTGGGAGATCCGGGGCGGTCGATTACCTCCCGTGAGGTCCTGGCCGGTGTTCTGGAAGCAGTAACCACAACCCAGGTTGCAATCGGTGCTGGTGAGCACGGTCAACGCGTAGACCCGATAGTCCCGGCGTCGGTAGAGGCCGGCCTCGCGCAGGTTCGACTCTGCCGTAGGCAGCAGTTCGCCCAGTGGATCCAGTTGTTTCTGCCAGACCTTGGCGATACCGCCCGGGCCCAGGAACCACCAGTGGTCCGCCCCGCGAATCAGTCGCTCAGGCGCTTCTGTCGGGAGCGTGTCTGCGGCCACCATGGCGTCCTCCTAGCGATAGCACAACCGCTTGCACGCTACGAGCGAGCGGTTGGCGACCGGTTGGACAGCGGTATGGCGTCGGTGCCAGCCGCGGCCGGCTCAGCTCGCGCTGCCGCCGGTCGGCACCAGGGTCAGCGCGGTCGAGGCGAAGTGCGAGTGCACCCGGTCGTCCACCGGGTCATCGGCCGGGTCGGTGTGTACCACCAGATGGCGGTACAGGGTGTCGCGCTGGGCCGGGACCCGGCCGGCCGAGCGGATCAGCTCGATCAGCTCGGTGCGGTTGGACCGGTGCCGGGCGCCGGCCGAGGACACCACGTTCTCCTCCAGCATCACCGACCCGAGGTCGTCGGCCCCGTAGTGCAGGGTCAGCTGGCCGATGTCCTTGCCGGTGGTCAGCCAGGAGCCCTGCAGGTGGTTGATGTTGTCGAAGAACAGCCGGGCCAGCGCGATCATCCGCAGGTACTCCAGCGACGTGGCCTGGGTGCGGCCCTTGAGGTGGTTGTTCTCGGGCTGGTAGGTCCACGGGATGAAGGAGCGGAAGCCGCCGGTGCGGTCCTGCACGTCACGCACCATCCGCAGGTGCTCGATCCGCTCGGCGTTGGTCTCGCCGGTGCCCATCATGAAGGTGGCGGTGGACTCCACCCCCAGGTTGTGGGCGGTCTCCATCACCGACAGCCAGGTCTCGCCGGACTCCTTGAGCGGCGCGATCGCGGTGCGCGGCCGCCGGACCAGGATCTCGGCACCGGCGCCGGCGAAGGAGTCCAGGCCGGCGGTGTGCAGCCGGGCGATCACCTCGGCGTGTTCGAGCCGGGAGATCTTGCCGATGTGCACCACCTCGGAGGCTCCGAGCGAGTGCAGGGTCAGCGACGGGTACTCCCGCTTGATGGCGGCGAAGATCCGCTCGTAGAACTCGATGCCCAGCTCAGGGGAGTGCCCGCCCTGCAGCATGATCTGGGTCGCCCCGAGTTCGACGGCCTCGCCGCAGCGGCGCAGGATCTCGGCGTCGGTGTGCGTCCAGCCCTCGCCGTGCCCGGGTGCCCGGTAGAAGGCGCAGAACTTGCAGGCCGTCAGGCAGACGTTGGTGTAGTTGATATTGCGGTCGATGATGTACGTCGCGACATTGACCGACTCCCCCGCGAACCGGCGCCGACGGGCGGCGTCGGCGGCCTCGCCGAGCGCGTGCAGCGGGGCGTCGGTGTAGAGCAGCAGCGCCTGCTCGGGCGTTATCCGGCCGCCGTCGGCGGCATGCTGCAGCAGGTTCGCGATCTCGACGGGGTCCGCGCGCAGGGTCACCCGCTCAGGGTAGACGGCTGGTCACCGGCCAGCCCGGACGGCGTCCACAAGTAGGGCGTCGTGGTGGCCACCGCCACGAAGCCCAGCCGCTGCAGGATCGGGGCGCTGTCGGAGGAGGCGTCTACCTGCAGGTACTTCGCGCCGACCCGGACCGCGTACTGGGCCCGCCGGGCCACCAGCGTCCGGTAGATACCCCGGCCCCGCCAGTCGGCCCGGGTGGCACCGCCCCACAGGGTGGCGAACTCGCTTCCGGGGTCGCGGATCAGCCAGGCCGCGCTGATCATGTCCGCACCCGCCTCGGCCGCGAAGACCGCGATGCGGTCAGGATCGGCGGCCTTGCGCTCGGCAAGATCCTGGGCCAGCCAACTCCAGTCCTCGTTCCAGATCTCGGTGTGCAGGGCTGCGATCCGGTCGAAATCCGCGCGGTCGCTGACCTCGCGGATCCGCACCTCGGCAGGCGGGGCCGGCTCGTCGGTCAGCTCCTCGGCCGCCCCGATCACCACGGTCTCGGCCTCGCCGGCCACGAATCCGGCCGCCTTCAGCCGCTCGGGCAGGTCGGCCGGCTCGTCGTAGGAATGGGTCTTCCACTCGAAGACCTCGCCGTGGCTGCCGAAGTACCGGCAGGTCCGCTCGATCAGCGCGTCCAGCGCCGGGCCGGTCAGGCCTGCCAGATCCCGGTACTCGACATAGCCGCGGTGCTTTCCGCCGCTCACCCGCAGCAGCGGGCCGTCCTGGTCGACCGTCACGCCCGCGGGCTGGGTGCTCGGCAGGACGCCGCGGACCTGCTGGTGGTAGGCGGCGAGCAGTTCAGCTGCGGTCATCACGTGGCTTAGTGTGCGGCACGCGAGGGTCGGCCAACACCCGGGACGCGCCTGGTTAGTTCGAGCCGCCGGCCAGCAGGTTGCGCAGGTCCTCCGCCGCCTGGGCCGCCGCGCTGTCAGCGACCGCGGACACCCCGCCGAAGCCGAAGTAGGAGTGGTTCAGCGTCGGCCACTCGCGGCTGATCACCCGGACGCCGGCCCGGCGCAGCGCGTCGCCGTAGAAATTGCCCTCGGTGCGCAGCACGTCCAGGGTGGCGGTGTGGATCACGGCCGGAGCCACCCCGGTCAGGTCCGGCGCTCGCATCGGCGAGACCCGCCAGTCGGTGGAGGACTGCTCGTCGACGTAGTTGGTGGCGAAGTTCACCATGCCCTGCAGGGTCAGCCCGAAGTTGTTGCCGGTAGTGCGCCGCGACATGTAGCCGGCGTTGATCTCGGGATCGGTGTAGCGGCCGGCCACGTCGGTGACCGGGTACAGCAGCAGCTGGGCCGACACCGGTTGGCCGGCGTCGCGGCGCGCGATCGCCACCGACGCCGCAAGTTGGGCACCGGCGCTGTCGCCGGCCAGGATCAGCGTGCCGGGCTCGCCGCCGAACTCCTCGGTCCGGCGGGCGACCCACTCGGTGGCCAGCACCGCGTCCTCGAACGCGGCCGGGAACGGGTGCTCCGGCGCCAGCCGGTAACCGACGGACACCACCACCATGTCGGCCTGGGTGCAGATCCGGCGGGCGTGGCCGAGGTGGGTGTCGATGGTGCCGGCGATCCAGCCGCCGCCGTGGAAGTAGACGACCGTCGGCCTGGCCCCGGTCCCGGCCGGGCGCAGCACCCGGATCGGCAGCGGGCCGTGCGGGCTGTCGATCTCCTGATCGGTCTCCGAGGCCGGGATCAGCGCCGGATTCATCTGCTCGCGGGCCAGCGTGTGCGCCCTGCCCGAGATAGCCCGGGACTCCTCGATGCTGGCGCCCTCGTCCGCCTCCAGAGGCGTCTTGGCCAGCCAGCCCGCGAGTTCGGCGTCCATGGTGGGTTCTGTCACGAGAGGCCTTTCGAAGTGGATGCTGCGCCGGCGAGCCCGGTAATCGGCTGACCGGTGCGCCCATCTCATTCAAGCAGCCGCCGGACCGGTGCCGCTGGTCCCGGCTGCGGTCCTCACGGCGCGCCGGGCGTGAATTTCAGGCAGAAACGACTACCGATTCTTCACCGGAGCACTACCCTGAGTGATGTACCGGCTCCAACTCATGATGAACCCTGGGCTGGGGATTGGCAGCTAGTCCCGTCTTGCTCCGACCCCATGAGGGTGGCGGAGTTTCGCCTGCCCGCGCACGAAACTCCGTCACTCTCGGGCCTGCGCCGGGCTCGCCTGCGCGAGCTGACTCAGACCTGCGCGAACTCGGGCGTCACCGGGCCTGCGACGGCACCCACCGCGGCGGCCCGGCGGGCGAACTCCGTCAGCCCGGCCAGCTGGCGCTCGCCCAGTGAGAAGTCCAGCGTCCGGAAGTAGTTGGCCAGGGTCGGCGCGTCGAAGACCTCCCAGCGAGCGGCCTGGACCGCCACCTGCTCGACATGCGCCAGCGCCTCGTCCCGGCTGCCGACAAAGGCGGCATGCACATCCTTGACCAGGCCCGGGTTCTCGGCGGCGAACTCCCGCCGGACCGCCCACACCGCGAAGACCATCGGCAACCCGGTCCAGGACCGCCAGGCCTGCCCCAGGTCATGCACCTCCAGCCCCTTGCTGGCGCCTTCGTAGGTCGCCCGCAGCGCGACGTCTCCGATCACCACCGCGGCGTCGGCTTCGAGCATCATCGCGGTCAGGTCCGGCGGGCAGCTGAAGTACTCGGGCTCGACGTGGTGGACCTCGCGCAGCCACAGCTGGGCCAGCAGCACCGAGGTGCGCGATGTCGAGCCGAGCGCGACCGGCCGGCCACCGAGTTCGGCCAGCGGCCGCTGCGAGACCAGGTCCACCGACAGCACCGGACCGTCCGAGCCCACCGCGATGTCGGGCAGCAACAGCAGCTCGTCGGCATGGCGCAGGTACTCGACCAGCGAGATGGGGCCGATGTCGAGCGCGCCCTGGACGAGCAGCTGGTTGAGGTTGTCAGGGGTGTCCTTGGTCAGCTCCAGGTCCAACAGGGCGCCCGAGCGCACCAGGCCCCAGTAGATCGGCAGGCAGTTCAGGAACTGGATGTGGCCGACCCGCGGCCTGGAGTTGGACGGCGCTGTCACGCCACCGAGGCTACGCGGCCGAAGGTGGGCGGGTGACCGATCGGACTAGGCTCGCGGCGTGACCGACGATCTGGAGCTGGCCGGCGACTTGGTACGGCAGGCCGGCCGGTTGGCGGACCGGATGTTGCGCCAGGGTCTGGACACCCACCACAAGAGCTCGGTGTCAGACGTCGTCTCGGACGCAGACCATGCCGCCGAGGAGCTGATCGTGACGGCGCTGCGGGCGGCCCGGCCCGGCGACGGCGTCATCGGCGAAGAGGGCGCCAACCACCCCGGCGAGCGAGGCCGTACCTGGTACATCGACCCGGTGGACGGCACCTACAACTTCCTGTCCGGCCTGCCGTACTGGTGCTCGGCGATCGCCCTGGCCGACCGACAGCCGGCCGGCTCCGGCGAGCCGACGCTGGGCGCGGTCTACCACCCGTCCGCCGACGAGCTGTGGGTGGGCGGGCCGGAGCATCCGACCAGCTGCAACGACGTGCCGGTCCGGCACCTGGTCGACACCTCACTGTCCCGGCTGTCGCTGGCCAGCTACCTGCATCCGGAGACGCTGCCCGACGACGGCGCCCGCGAGCCGCTGCTGGCCGTGCTGCGCGGTGCGGCGACGGTCCGGATGCTGGGCTCGGGATCGCTGGAACTGGCCGCGGTGGCCGGCGGCCGGCTCGGCCTGTGGGCCCAGCTGGACACCCTGGACTGGGACTGGCTGCCCGGGGCCGCGCTGGTGAGCGGTGCCGGCGGCGTGACCGAGATCGTGCACCATCGCGGGCACCGCTGGCACCTGGCGGGCAACCGGCAGGCTGTCGCCGAGGCCCGCGCGCTACTGCTGAGCTGACCGGCCGGGGCGCCGCTTCGGCCTGGCGGCGGACGGCCTGGCGGCGCGCGGTTCGGCTGCGTCGGCCACCGCCGGCCCGTCCTGGCCGTCCTGCTCGGTCTCGCCGGCGAGTTGAGAGTCGAGGGTGTGCCGGTGCGCCTGCCGGGCCATCACCCGGGCCTCCAGGTTGGCGGCCAGCCTGGCGCGCTGCTTGCGCAGCAGGATGTAGGACAGCGGGATGGACAGGACCAGCGCGATGGTCGCGGCCAGCAGGCCCGGCACCCGGGCCACCCACAGCAGTCCCCAGAGCGCCAGGAACAGGCCGAACCGCAGCACGGTGTAGAGCCACATCGCGCCCAGGGTCTGACCAGGTGTCGGCGCCTGCGGCTCGCTGCGATCCTCACTCATGGCCGACTCATGCCACTCATGCCCAGACGGCCTGCGGTTCGGCCCGGCGCTGTGCCAGCGGTACCGGCGGCTCGTATTCGCGGATCACCTCGTAGCGGGTGTTGCGTTCCTTCGGCTGGAAGCCGGCGTCGCGGATCAGCGCCAGCAGGTCCTCCCGGGTCAGCTTGTCCGGAGTGCCGAAGCCGTCCGCATCGTGGGTGATCTTGTACTCGACCACCGAGCCGTCCATGTCGTCGGCGCCGTAGTTCAGCGCCAACTGCGAGGTGGACAGGCCGTGCATCACCCAGAACACCTTCACGTGCGGAAAGTTGTCCAGCATCAGCCGGGACACCGCGAAGGTCTTGAGGACGTCGGCGGGCGCGGCCATCTTCAGGTGCGAGAGCCGGTTGTTGTCGTTGTGGAACCGCAGCGGGATGAACACCTGAAAGCCGCCGGTCTCATCCTGCAGCTCGCGCAGCCGCAGCACGTGGTCGACCCGGTGCCGGGGCTCCTCGATGTGGCCGTAGAGCATGGTGGCCGGCGTCTTGAGCCCCTTGGAGTGGGCCAGCCGGTGGATGCGCGACCAGTCCTCCCAGTGGGTGTTGTGGTCCACGATCTGCTTGCGCACCTCCCAGTCGAAGATCTCGGCGCCGCCGCCGGTCAGCGATTCCAGGCCCGCGTCGATCAGCTCGTCGAGGATCTCGCTGGCCGGCAGGCCCGAGATCTCTTCGAAGTAGTGCACCTCGGTAGCGGTGAACGCCTTGAGCGCGACGCCGGGCAGCACCGCCTTGAGCTCGCGCAGCACCCGCGGGTAGTACTTCCAGGGCAGGGTCGGGTGCAGGCCGTTGACGATGTGCAGCTCGGTCAGCCCGTCGTCCTTCATGGCCAGCGCCAGCTCGACGGCTTCCTCGACCCGCATGGTGTAGGCGTCCTTGGCGCCGGGCTTGCGCTCGAAGGAGCAGTAGGCGCAGGAGGCGCGGCAGACGTTGGTCAGGTTGAGGTGGCGGTTGACGTTGAAGTACACCGCGTCGCCGTTCTTCGCTGTCCGCACACCGTGCGCCTGGGCGCCCAGCCACGCGAGCTCGTCGCAGTCGTAGAGATCCTCGCCGTCCTGGCGGGTCAGCCGCTCGCCCCGGGCGATCTTGTCGGTCAGCTCGGCCTTGCGCGCCGCGTTCCATGCCATGGGCTCACCCTACGTTCCGGCGAGCGCCGGCTGAGCCCTTCGACCGGAGTTCGGGCTGCCATGCTGGTCACATGTACGTCCCCGCGCACTTCGCGATGTCGCCGGACGAGGTGAGGGAGCTGCTGTCGGCCGTCACCACGGTGGACCTGGTCAGCACCACCCCGGACGGCCTGACGGCGACCTTCCTGCCGATGCTCTACGACCAGCAGGCAGGCACGTTGCAGGGCCACGTCGCCCGCAACAACCCGCACTGGCAGGTGGCGACCGGCACCTCGCTGGCGATCGTGCACGGCCCGGACGCCTACGTCCGGCCCGGCTTCCATGCCAGCAAGTTCGAGCACGGCCGGGTGGTGCCGACCTGGAACTACGTGACCGCGCACGTCTGCGGGCAGCTGGTCGTGCATGACGACGTGGAATGGGTACGGTCGCTGGTCAGCCGGCTGACCGCCCGCCACGAAGAGCCCACCGGCCAACCCTGGGCGATGTCGGACGGGCCGGCGGACTACATCGAAGGCCAGCTGCGGGCGATCGTCGGCCTGGAATTGGTGGTCGAGCGGATCGAGGCGAAGGCCAAGCTGAGCCAGAACAAGTCGGTGGCCGACCAGCACAGCGTGCGCGCGGCGCTGGCGGCCGGAGGACCCGGCGAGCAGGCGGTAGCCGAGCGGATGGTCCCGAAGGAGCGCCGCCGGCCGGACCGACCGGCTCGCGCTGACACCGGCGGCCCTGGCGCTGGCCGGTGAGCTGCCGCGGTAGCCAGCCGCCTGGTCAGCCGATGGCGCCGGCGTTGCCTTCGAGGACCGCGGGCGACAGTTCCAGCACTCGGGTATCGGGCTCGGCGTCGAACACCGCGGCCGCGGCGGCGTACCCGGCCGGGACCGGCACGTCCAGCACGCTCCAGCCGGCCGGCAGCGCGGCCGGATCGCAAGTGCCGAGGTAGTCGGCGCTCAGGCCGCGGGACAGCCCGGTGCCGACCCCCTTCAGATAGGCCTCCTTGCGCGTCCACACCCTGGCGAAGGCCAGCTGCGGGTCCTCGTCGGCGGTGATCTCGCGCTGCTCGCCCGGATGCAGCCGGGTGGTGAGATCGGCGGCCACCTGCGGGTCGGGCAGCGCTTCGACATCCACTCCGACCGGGGTGCCGGCCACACCGATCAGCACCAGATCACCGCCGTGCGACAGCGAGAAGTGCACGCCACGGTCAGCCACCGCCGGCCGGCCGTGCGGCGCACCGCAGTTCGGGCAGGCCT